>JACQOS010000040.1 GCA_016202425.1 Chloroflexota bacterium | reverse complement strand
GCGCCCTTTTCCGACAGTAGGTGCTAGCCGCCTTCGACGTCCGATCCCCCACCCCCGCTTCCCCCCCAAACAGGGAGGGGCAAAGCCCCGGCATTTCCTCCCCAACGACTCCCCAAACGGGGAGTGTTCCCGGGGGCTGCCTGTCGCCTACGCTATTCAAGGGAGGTCTTCTTCAGCAGATGCCCAGGAACCGGGTCGCCCTCTTGTCATCGGGGTCGGTGTTCTTGGATGGCGTGGCCAACCGCCTCCGGGAGGAAGGGATGGCCGTGGACATCGTCCCGACGGCCGCCCAGAACCCGGTGGGGCGTCTGAAGGAGTTCAGGCCGGACGCCGTGGTGATGGAGAGCCCGGAGAGGGACCCTTCTCCTTGGCCTGAGGAGGTCCTGCGGGCCGTCGCCACGACGGTGATCTGCCTGGACCTGGAGAGGGACGAGCTCGACGTCCGAACGAGTCGCCGCATCGCCGGGGCCACCACGGGACGGCTGGTGGCAGCCATACGGGCTGCCCTGGCCGCGGCCTCGGAGGACCGGGGAGGCGAGGGCACGATTCGTCAGGGCCAATGCCAGGAGAGCAGACCTCTGTCTGAAGCCCGAAGGGGGAACGCATGAAAGCATGGATCGGAGTCCTCTTGCTGGTCATCCTGGTCGCGGGCGCCATGGCGTACGTGGCGCTGGACATGGCACGCGCGCCCGAGGCAACGGCGGCACGGGTCGCTGAGTTCGCCCCGGGGCTCAAGCGGGCCCCCGGGACGTTCCAGGAGCGCTCCATCAACGTCGGAGCGGCCCTGGAGACCCTGGGCGAGCCCGATGTCACCATTGACATCATCGCAGTAAGGCCGGCGTTCCTGCCCAACGAGATCCGGGTGAAGCAGGGGCAGGTGGTCAGGCTGCGGCTAAACGGGAGGGACAACGGCCTGGCGGACATGCCGGGGGTAGACGAGGCCGTAGGGCTCAACGAGTTCAGCGGCCACGGCTTCCAGCTCCTCGGCCCCTACGACGTGTGGGTCACGGGCATCCGCAAGGGGGTCACTCGGGAGGTGACCTTCAAGGCCACGGAGGTCGGCGAGTTCGCCTTCGAGTGCGTCGTCTTCTGCCATCCGAACCACTACATGATGCAGGGCAAGCTCATTGTCGAGAAGCCGTGAAGGAGGATGGTCCATGAAAGGTCTGCTCTCTTCCAAGACTGTCGCCGCGCTGCTGCTGGGGCTCCTGGCGGGGACCCTGGTGTTCGGGATAGCGCTGCGGCCGTTCATCCGAGGGGGGACGGCGGCGGCGAGCCCGTACCAGAGGCCCTACCCGATGCCGCACCAGTACTGGGCCAAGACCGACGAGTTCTACGTCTTCGCCAGCGGCGGTCAGCAGGGTGGCGTGTACGTCTACGGCATCCCCTCCATGAAGGCCCTGTCCGAGGTCCCCATCTTCAACGAGGACATGGCCTGGGGCTGGACGGCGGAAGACCCGGAGATCCGTCAGATGCTCACCAACCCGTGGACGGGGGAATTGATCACGCGCGGGGACACCCACCACCCGTCCCTGAGCAAGACCGACGGGAAGTACGACGGCCGCTGGCTGTTCATCAACGATAAGATGCAGGCCCGGGTGGGCCGGGTAGACCTGGACACCTTCCGCACGGGCCAGGTCCTGTGGATCCCCAACACCACAGGCGGCGTCCACGGCTTCAACGTGGGGCCGGACACCAGGCTGGCAGTCCAGAACTTCGAGCACGAGCAGTACCCCGAAGAGGCCATCCGCAAGCATCTGGGGCTGGAGATAGACCCTATCCAGGGGCCATACGTGGCGGGCGTCGCGGGGATCAAGATCGCCGAGAACGGCACCATGAGCAACGCCTGGCAGGTGTGGGGGCCCTGGCAGTTCGACATGGCGCGCATCGGCTGGGGCAAGAGCGCGGGCTGGCTCATGACGACGGCCTACAACACCGAGCGGGCCACGGACGCCGTGGGGATGTTCAAGCGGGAGCAGGACTACCTGTTCTTCTGGAACCTGGCCAGCATCCAGAAGGCCCTGGCAGAGAAGAAGTACGTCACCACCCAGCAGGCCCCGGACGTGCCGGTCATCGCCTGGAAGGACGTGGAGGTGTACGTGACGCCTGTCCCCCTGAACCCTCACGGCCTGGATGTCTCCCCCACGGGCAAGTACCTCCTGACCAGTGGCAAGGCGACCACCCTGGTGGTGGCGGTGGACTTCGAGAAGGTCACCCAGGCGGTCCAAGAGAAGAAGTTCATCGGCGAAGAGTACGGCGTGCGAATCCTGGACCCCAACGCCGTGCGGGCGGCGACCATGGACCTGGGCATGGGCCCCACCCACATCGAGTTCGATGACAAGGGCTATGCCTACGTGGGTTTCTTCGTGGACTCCGACATCAAGAAGGTCCCGCTGGGGGAGCCGTACACCAAGCTGCACCAGAAGGAACCCTGGAAGGTGTCGGATGTGCTTCCCGCCCACTTCAGCGTGGGCCACCTCCTGGTGCCCGGGGGCGACACGGCCCAGCCCTACGGCAAGTACCTCATCTCCATGAACAAGCTCACCAAGGACACGTTCCTTCCCCACGGCCCCCTCGAGACGGAGAACCACGAGCTGTTCAACATCGAGGAGAACCCGGCCCTGCTGGTGGACCAGATGCCCCTGGGCCCCGAGACCCACTACTCCCAGGCCATCCCCGTCTCCCTGGTATCGTCCAAGGCGAAGCACGCGTACACGGAAGCCAAGGCCCTGGCGGCGGAGAAGCCGAGGGTGGAGTACGACTACGCCAGGAAAGAGGTGCGCGTCACCATGTCCGTGGTGCGCTCCTTCTTCACCCCCAACCCGCTCACGGTGCCCCAGGGATGGAAGGTGAAGATACGCCTGGTGAGCGGTGAGACGGCCATGGACATCACCCACGGCTTTGCCCTGGACGGGTACAACGTATCCGTGTCGCTGGACCCGGGGGAGGTGAGGGAGGTGGAGTTCGTGGCCGACAAGGCGGGCGTCCACTGGTACTACTGCATCTGGTTCTGCAGCGAGCTCCACATGGAGATGCGCGGCAGGATGATCATCGTCCCGCAAGGGGAGTGGGCCCCCGCGAAGGAGACACGCCTCGCCCTGTGAGAGGCGCAGAGGAGACCGAATGAAGAGGCAACAGCTTCTCGCCCTGGCGGCGGTGCCGCTGTTCCTGGCATCCCTGGCCTTCCCCTTCTGGACGGCCAGGATGAAGGCACCGACCTATCCAGAGAAGGCGCTGGCGATGGAACTCTACGCCTACAAGTACGACGGCGACCTGGAGGAGTGGAACCGAGTGGGCAGGGCGGTGGGCGTGCGCGTTCCGCCGCCTGTCCCGGACGTCTTCTTCCCGCTCTTCACGGCGGCAGTGGTGGGCATGGGCGCGCTGGCCCTGGCAGGGGCGCTCAGAGAGCGATGGCTGGGGGTGGCCGCTGTTTGCCCCTGGCTGGTGCTTGGCGTCCTGATGGCCTGGGGGCAATACAGCCTGTACCTCTTCGGGCACTCGCTGGACCCGGAGCGTCCACTGAGGTACCTGGAGCCCTTCACACCCCCCATTGTCGGTGTACTCACGCTGGGAAAGATCCAGACCTACCATTTCCCGTACGTCGGCTCGCTCCTGTTCGTCGCCGCCGCGGCGCTCGTAGTCGCCAGCGCGTGGCAGGCCGGCAGGCTGAGGCTCGCATGGCCCCGGACACGCCGCGAGGCGCCGGTGAGCGCGGACTAGAAGGAGCACCATGCAGGCGCTTCTCCGCAGCCCAGGAGAGCCCTCCGCTGGAGCGCCGCCCAGGGCGGGAACAAGGAACACGCTCCTGTACGGTGCCATTGCCTTTTCCCTGACCGACGCCCTGGTCCACGCATGGGTGTTGCCGGAGCACTTCGAGGAATGGTGGGGGTACGGAGCGTTCTTCCTCTTCCTGGCCGCTGCCCAGACGGCGTATGCCGCGGCCCTGTTCCGCTGGCCGGACAGACGCCTGTTTGTGCTGGGCATAGTGGGGGCGCTGGGCCTCGTTAGCCTCTACGCTGTGACGCGGATGCTGGGTATCCCCTGGGTAGGCCCGCACGCTGGCCACGCGGAGGAGGTGGGCGCCATTGACCTCGTCTCCAAGGCAGCGGAGGTGGGCCTGCTCGTCACGCTGGTAGGGTTGCTCAGGGCTCACCCAAGGCGGGTCGCCATGCCGGGACATGAGGTTGGGGAGCCACCCCACGCGGCCCCGCGACGTAGGTCCCTTCTGGGACATCCCCTGGGGAAGCTGGCGGCGGGAGTGGTGGCGGTCCTGGTGCTGCTGGCGGTGGGATTTCGCCTCGGGGCGGGCCTGGACTTCGGGCCGCGGGGAGGCACGGTGACCGCCACGGACGCCGAGGCGTGCGCCCGCCAGGGCTGCGACATCCACTTCATGGCGACCCTGGCCACCCGAGGCTATACCCAGCGGCTGGGCATCTGGAAAGACGTGGAGCCCCGGCTGAGAACCGCTCAGGCCTTCGTGCTCACCGCTACCGCCCACGCGGGCACCGTTCGAGCCCTTGCCCTGGACGACAAGGTCTTCCTCGAGGCGGACGGTGTCCTGTATCCCTCGTCGGGGCAGCCGGTGGCGGTGACGAGCCACCACAACACGTACCTGGTGTTTTTCCCCAGGTACGACATGCTGGGGCGGCCCCTCTTTGAGCGGGAAAGCGGCCAGTTCCGCCTCGTCCTCAACGACGTGGACGCCAGCGCCGCCCAGCGGACGCTCACCTTCAAGCATCCGCTGCCGGGAGTCCAGGGGGCCAGCCTTCCTCTGCCCCAGGTGCTCATGACCATCGGCGCGGCGATGGCTGCCCTGATCTTCGCCTGCACCCCCTGCCTGGTGGGGTCCCTGACGGTAGGCTCGCTCGCCAGCGGGACCGCCACCAGCCAGAGCCGGCAGCGGGAGTGGGAGAGGGTGAGGCGCGCGCTGGTGCGCCAGGCGCTCTTCTTCCTGGCAGCGCTGGTGTTGGCCTATCTGGCCGTGGCCGTGCTGGTAGGCGGCTTCAAGCTCGATGCATCGGACCTGCGCCCGGTGGAGGCCGTGGGAGGGCTGGTCCTGCTGGCCATAGGGGCCCGCCTCCTCGGGGACACCGGGCCGGGGCTCCGGGTGCGGCGGGCCGTGGCCCGGCTCGGGCGGGCGGCCTTCCGCAGGGTTGGGGCAAGGGGCGAGCGACCCGACGGGGGAACGCTGGGGCGCGGGACCTCCGCGGCCATGGGCACCTCCCTGGCCATGGTCTGCTCGGTAGCGGGGGCGCCGACGTTGAGCACGGCTATCGTCCTCCCCATCCTGGTGTACGCGGGCCTCGCCCACCCCCTCTGGGCCTTCGCCCTCTTGCTCGTCTACCTGGTAGTCTGCGCGGTGCCGTTCTTCTTCATAGCAGTGGGATGGGGCGAGCTGCTGCTGAAGGCGTCGGTGAGGGCGCGGGCCTGGCTCCTGGGTGCCAGCGGCGTCGTGCTGGTCGCGCTGGGCCTGCTGCTGGTAGTGAGCCCGGGGGCCGTGGCGGACGCCCTTTCGACTCCTGCCCGGCTCGCGCTGGTACCGCTGCGCTGGCTCTCGTGACGGCCAGCCTGACAAAGGGGCCTTGATGGAACTGGAAAGCAGACTTGGCTGGGTCCAGGGGGCCAGGAGAGGGCAGGCGTCCCTTCAGTACAAGGGGCATCTTGCGGGCCTGGTAGTGTCCCTGGCCCTCGCGCTCCTTGGCCTGGTGGACGTGAGGCGCGGGTTCCTGTTCCCCGACTACGCCCTGCAAACTCCGTGGTTCGCCTTCAGCCCCTGGCACCTGCTGATGCTAGGGGCCGGGGTGGCGGGATGCCTGGTGAGCTACCGGCGCATGAAGGAGGAGGAAGCCAGGCTCGGGCCGTTACCGCTAGCAAGCTACGTGAAGGGACTCGCCCTCGTCGTCTTCGCCCTGCTGGTGGCGGACCTGTTCGCGTACCGGGGAGTGGCGGCAGCGAGGGCCGCCTCGGCGGGGGAAGTGGGCGCAGGCTGGCTGGAGGCCTTCGGTGCCACCGGCTGGCTCCGGCCCGCGGCCCTGGCCGCGAGCTATCTGCTGACGGTGTGGCACGCGACGTTCCTGGGCGTGCTCCTGGCGGGGTTGGCCCTGACGGTGCTTCCCCACTACCTGAGGCCCTTCCTCTCCCGGACGGGATGGGGGGGCAGCCTCTTCGGGGCTGTGTTTGCCCTGCCGCAGCCCTTCTGTTCCTGCTGTGCATCCGTCGTCGCGCCTTCGCTGGTCCGGAGGGGTGCCTCCCGCCAGTTCACGCTGGCCTTCGTGGTGGGCTCGCCGATGCTGAACGTGACGTCCCTCATCCTGGCGGCCCTGCTGCTGCCGCCTCCCTACGCCGCCGTCCGCGTCGCGGCCGGGCTCATCCTGGCGGTCCCGGTGACCTGGGGGGTGGCGCGCCTGGCCGATGGTTGGCGGGGTCCCAGGGGCAGCGCGTCCCCACGCCGATGGTCCCAATGGGCCTCCCGCTGGTCGGGCCGCTACTGCCGGCTCTTCCACCTGGAGGAGATGGTGCAAGGCCGGAACCTGAGCGCTCCCTCCGCTCTGCTCGCATCCTGGCTCACGGTCAGCCTGCGCATTGCCCTTCTCATCGTCCCCACCCTCTTCCTGCTGAGCCTGGTGACGGCGGGCCTGGTCCAGGTCTTGCCGGAGAGCCTGGCGAACAACGGGCTCGGCGTGGTGCTGGCCGCCGTGGCGGGAACGCTCCTGATGGTACCTACGTGGGCGGAGGTCCCTGTGGCCCTCCAGATGCTCCAGGCGGGCTTCTCGGGCCCGGCGGCAACGCTGCTCATCGTCCTGCCTCCAGTGAGCCTGCCGTGCCTGGCCCTTCTGGGAGGTGCCCTGGGACAGGCGCGGGTCGTTGCCCTCCTGGGTGTGGTCGTCGCGGGGCTGGGAGCGGCGGTGGGGATGGCGTTCCTGTAGCCCCCGACGGGTGTCTACCGGCAAAGCCGTGCGCATGTTCTGGAAGAAGGGGAAAGCCGGAGCAGGGGTGGCAGCAGCCCTGGCCATAGCAGCGGTCCTGGCAGGCGCTGGCTTGGCTTGGGGCCTGGGGATGCCTCAGGAGGCAAGGCACGCCTCGCACGCGGAGTCGCCCGCTGTCCGGCATCCCGAGGTATCGGGCCTGCGGGTTGTCTCCCGGGAGGTGGTGACGCCCGGGGCCATCGCCCCAGATTTCCGGCTGGTGGACCGCTCCGGCGCTCTCGTCGGCTTGAAGGACCTCGGCGGCAAGGTGGTGCTGCTGAGCTTCCTGTACACCAACTGCCCGGAGGCGTGCCCGCTCATCACGGGCCACTACCTGACCCTCCAGCACCGGTTCCATGAGGCCGTGGAGGGGGGCGAGCTGGCGCTGGTCCTAGTCACCACCGACCCGGAACACGACACGCCGGAGCACCTGCAGGAGTACACGCTCCAACGGGGAGGGAGGTGGTCCTTCCTCACCGGAGACCAGGTCTCCTTGCAGGGGGTCTGGACGGCGTACGGGATACATCGGGAAGTGCAAGAGCGCACCCGGGAGGTCGTCGTCTACCACAGCTACAAGACGTACCTGATAGATGGCGATGGGCTGATCCGGTACCGGTACGAAGGGGTGTGGCAACCCCAGGACGTGGCCCGCGACATGGAAGCCCTGATGGGGCCGGCGTGAAGCGAGGCTTGCCCTCACCCCTTGCGCGCCTCGCGGCGGTGTAGGGCCGCGCCAGCTACGAGGCTTTTGACAAAGTTTAGCCTTTGTGCTAAACTTCCCCTGTGCACCAAAGGGCGTAAGGGCTGGGGGCTCGTTCTGGCCGGCATCGTTGTCGCTTTTTCGAGTTCACGCTTCCTGAGCTCAGGCTTACCCTGCATCCGCGCCCAGGTGCCGTAACCACCCAGAGGTATCGCAGTCGCAGGCGCGCCAGGGCCTGATGGCTCCGTGGGAGGGGCCTCTGCCAGAGAAAGGAACGGTCATGGCAGAAAAGACCCTCGATACAGCCCCTGAATACACCGCCCGAGACATCCAGGTCCTCAGTGGCCTGGAAGCGGTCCGCCGGCGCCCCGGGATGTACATCGGGAGCACGGACCAGAGCGGCCTCCACCACCTCGTCTACGAGATCGTTGACAACAGCGTTGACGAGGCCATGGCCGGGTCCTGCGACAGGATCGACATCACCATCGCGGAGGACGGCTCGGTGAGGGTGAGCGATAACGGACGAGGCATCCCCGTGGACCTCCACCCGGTCACCGGGCGCCCCGCCGTGGAGACCATCCTCACCACGCTCCATTCGGGGGCCAAGTTTGGCGGTGGCGCCTACAAGGTCTCCGGGGGCCTCCACGGCGTGGGGGCCTCGGTGGTGAACGCCCTCTCCCAGTGGCTGCGGGTGGAGGTGTGCCGCAATGGCCGGCGGTACGTCCAGGAGTTCCGGCGGGGGAAGCCCGTGGGGGACCTGGCCGAGGTGGGCGATGGCGACGGCCGAGGGACCACCGTAACCTTCGTCCCCGACCCGGCCATCTTCGGGACCATCCAGTACGACTTCGACCAGCTCGCGGAGCGTCTTCGGCAGATGGCCTACCTCAACAAGGGACTGGCCATCCACCTCAGCAGCCTCTGGCACCGGGCGCGCGGTCGGGACCAGGCGGAGTGCAGCTTCCGCTTCGACACGGGGATCGCCAGCTTCGTCAAGGACTTTCTGAACCGGGACCGGGAGACGCTGACGGCGGAGCCCATCCTCATCGAGAAGGCGGTGGAAGGGACGCTGGTGGAGGCGGCCCTTCAGTACCACACGGGGACCGTGGAGAACACCTACGCCTTCGCCAACTGTATCCACAACCCCGAAGGGGGCTCCCACCTTACGGGCTTCCGCGCCGCCCTCACCCGCGTGCTGAACGACTACGGGCGCAAGCAGAAGCTCCTGCGGGAGGACCAGCCCAACCTCTCCGGCGACGATGTGAGGGAGGGGCTGGCAGCGGTCGTAAGCGTGAAGCTGGTGGACCCGGAGTTTGAGGGACAGACCAAGACCAAGCTGGGGAACCCCGAGGTGAAGGGCCACGTGGAGGTGGCCGTGGCCGAACGCCTTCAGTACTACCTGGAGGAGCACCCGCAGGAGGCCCGTAGGATCGTGGACAAATGCCTCACTGCCCAGAAGGCGCGAGACGCAGCCCGCCGGGCCAGAGACCTGGTGCTGCGGAAGAACGCCCTGGACGGTAGCTCGCTGCCCGGCAAGCTGGCCGACTGCCAGGAACGGGACCCTGGCCAGAGCGAGGTCTACCTGGTGGAAGGCGAATCCGCCGGAGGCTCGGCCAAGATGGGCCGGGACAGGAGGTTCCAGGCGGTCCTTCCCCTCAAGGGGAAGATCCTGAACGTGGAGAAGGCCCGGGAAGAGCAGATGCTGGCCCATGAGGAGATCAAGGCCGTGATCACGGCCCTGGGCACGAGGTTCCACCACCACGGTGACCCCGCTGCCGAGGGGTTTGACCTGAAGACGCTGCGCTATCACAAGGTCATCATCATGACCGACGCCGACGTGGACGGGTCCCACATCCGGACCTTGCTGCTCACGTTCTTCTACCGCCATATGCGACCGCTGGTGCAAGGGGGGTACCTCTACATCGCGCAGCCTCCTCTGTACCGGGTGACCAAGGGCAAGAGCGAGTCCTGGCTTTACAGCGAGGAGGCGAAGGAGGGATGGGTGGCGCGACAGGCCTTTGGCTCCCTCAAGGTGGTCTCCGCCAACGGCTCCTTCAGCCTCTCCGGGCCAGAGGCGGTGAAGCTCCTGGAGCCCCTGCGGTCCTTCCAGCAGAGCGCCGCCGAGGTGGAACGGGCCGTCGCCCTGAACTTTCAAGGGCTTGTGGAGCTTCTCAAGAGGGTGAGGACGCCCAATGGCTCCTCCGGCCTGCCGGAGGCGGGCACTCCCTCCCTGGACGGAGCGGCCTCTCTGGGTGGCCTCCCGGACGTCCCCGCAGCCAGGAGGTGCCGGGAGCTGTACCCCCAGGTCCAGGTGCTGGTGGAGGGAGGCCCCTTCACCCTCCTGAGGCGCGGCAAGGAGGTTGCCAGCGGCCTCTCCTGGCAGCAGCTCCCCGAGGTACTGGAGCAGCAGGCCGACCACGCGGGCATCGCCATCCAGCGGTACAAGGGCCTGGGGGAGATGAACCCCCAGCAACTGTGGGACACCACCATGAACCCCGAGACCCGGACCATGCTCCGCGTCGCCGTGGAGCAGGTGGAGCAGGCAGAGGAGGCGGACCGGTGGTTCTCGGAGCTTATGGGGGACGACGTGGAACCTCGCAGGAGGTTCATCGAGGAGCACGCCAGGAAAGTCCGGAACCTGGATATCTAGGAGGGTGCTGAATCCCGACTGGTCGGGACGACCATCCCCCTCGCCCCCTTTCCTTCG
>JACQOS010000050.1 GCA_016202425.1 Chloroflexota bacterium | reverse complement strand
TATCTGGGGGACACCCCCAGACCCCCGTCCCTTCGACTTCGCTCAGGGCAGGCTCCGGGGCTTCGCCCCTCTGGACACCCCTTTTCCGCAGACTGGTAGTGCGGGTGCGGCCGGAAGCGGACGTCAACCCGGCCCGGAGGCCACCCGGCAGTCGGGGCAGTAGCGCTCCACGGTAGTGGCGATGCCGGGATACTGGTCTCCCAATAGCTCAGCGATACGCCGGACCATGCCTTTGGGCGCTATGGGAGCACCGCAGGCAGAGCACCGGAGGAACTCGTCTCGGATGAGGGTGATTCTCCCCTGGCGGAGCCGGCCAAGGTCCGTTGCCTTCCGGAACTGAAGGGCCTGGTCTCCCGCTTCCGGACATCGCCCAGCGCACAGTCCACAGGCGATGCACAGGGAGGCGTCGAAGGTGAGGGAGACGGTGCCCTGGCCCTCTTCCAGCGCCAGGGCACCGGTAGGGCAGGAGGCGGCGCACAAGCCGCACTGGGTGCACCGCTCGACCCGCACATCTACCGTCCCGAAGGGCGATTGGGGGTGTGCCAGCGACAGGGTGGAGGGAGCGCCCGTTGCTGTGGCCAGGGCGAGGACGGCGGCAGAGGCCGCGCCGGGACGTGGCAGGCTGACAGGGGCGTTTGGCTTGGATTGGGGGAGGACGGAAGCCGGGGTGTCAGGAGACCCCTCAGGTTTCACTGACTGCACCCAGTCTGGCGAAGCCCCCAGAGCCTCCAGCAGTTGGCGGCAGTAGTCGAGCCTTCCCGCGATGGTGTCCTGCTGCCCCTTTGGGCAGGGCACGTCGCAGCCCATGACCCCCACCGGCGTTCCTCGGGCCAGGCAAAGCAGGACCCAGCTTGCTGGCACCATGCCCGCGCAGGGGACTTCCACGGGCAGCCAGGACGCGGAAGCGGCTGTGCTCTCCGGTCCGGCTTCCCGGCGAGACCCGTTGCGTTGCCGGCAGAGAAACATGATGCCGCGTTGTGGCAACGCCACGGGGCCCGCCTCCAGGAGGGCCGAGACCTGGGTTTCGAACTGCTCCGGAGCGCCGCCAGGCAATTGGACGGCCCCGGTCGGGCAGGCGGAGACGCAGAGGCCACAGGCGTCGCACCGGGCCTTGTTGACCAGGATGCTCTCCTTGGTGGACTGGAGCGCTTGCCCTGAGCAGACCCGAAGGCACAGGTCGCAGCCGGCGCCCCTCAGGCACAGACGCGAGTCCACGGAGGCCACGGCCACGTAGCGTACAGGCGGCAGGGCCCACAGGGCGCGACGGCTCATCTTCTGAGAAAGTTGGGGGAAGCGGATGGCAAGGTTCTCGGCGTGGCTTCCGGGGTAGGCCCGCGCGCGGGCAACAGCGGCTGCCAGGAGGAGCCTGGCCTTCGCCATCCGGAACGGGCCGTGCCTCACCGGCGTGCAGAACCTCCCCAGGTCCACCACCTCTACCCCCAGGGGGTCCAGCCCCGCCCTCCTGAGCTGAGCGTGCATCTCCCGCTCAGCGTACGCTCGGGAGCAGAGGCCCAGCACGACGCGCCCGGTGCCAGGGGCCGTCGAGGGAAAGAGGCCCGGGGGAGCGTGGCACAGGCCCGGGACGACCCTGCCGGACACCTCTGGTGGTTGTGTCTGTTGCAGCGAGAGGCAGAGACCGCTCAGGTCCAGGCCGTTGTCCAGGGACTGGAGGTCGCCGCAGAGGAGAACGACAGTAGCTGAAGAAGAATCTGCGGCACCCGTCTCCGCAGAAATGCTGTGGGTCTTGTTCACACCCGTCTCCCGGGGAGAGGCGCGTTCATCCAGCGTCTCCTGGGGATTCCAGCAGGTCAACAAGGGCGTCCAGGAGGTCGCTATCGTGGACGACGAAGGCCGTGGCCGCCCGGGTCACGGGCGCGTAGGCGCTGGCGGCCATGGCGCAGGCCACCCTTCGGGACAACTGGGGGAACCACCCCTGGAGGTGATGTCTCAGGAACGCGCGTTGCCCGCGACAGAGGAGAAGGGCCTGCCCGGCATCCCGTTTGTTCCAGGCGCCGACCTCCTGGCCGCAGAGGAAGGACATGAACTCCAGCTCCACGGCGGCGTGGTCCGGCCCGGCTCGAAGGCTGGGGGAAGGAGCGAGGCCCGCCTGGGCATACTCCCTTTCCAACTGGGCGAGGACCAGGCCGGCGGCGGAGGGATCGCCTGCCAGGTAGGCGGACTCCCAGATAGGGCAGGGGAGTTCGCCCGTCCGTGCCAGGAAGTTCGTCACGTACTCGTTCTGGAGCGCGGGGAGGTCTCGCAGGGGAAGCTCCTCCAGACAGTGGAGGAACGAGCACCAGTCGGAGTGGAAGGCGAAGGCTTCCCAGACCGGGTCGGCATGCTCCAACTCCCGCGCAGCCGCAGCAAGGGCCCTCAGGCGCTCCCCATCGGGGTAGAGGAGGCTGTGGGCGAAGAGGCGGTACGTCGCCTGGCGCACGGCGGCCAGGTCCACCAGGGCGATGTCCTGATGGGGAGCTAGAGCGGCGTTCCGGCCGTCTTGTCCTCCGCTCACGGCCTGCCCTTGCCTGAGCTGCGGCTGTCGCCGCGCCCGTTGGGGACGAGCTCGTAGACCACGGCCGAGGCGAACATGAGGGCGACACCTATCACGAAGATGCCGGGCGCGAACTGCACCCTGGGGCTGCTGATCTGGGGGCCAGAGGTGGGGCCTACGGGCGCGGCCAGAAAGAACCCCAGGAAGGCAAGGATCAGACCGGTGAGCAACGTCAGCAGGAAAAGCGCTCGACGCATCGCTACCTCCTCTGTTCTCTCGTGGCCACCTCCATGATGGGGAAGACCCGGAAGAACAGCACCAGGGCCAGGGCTCCCAGGGCCAGGAGCCCAACGACAACGCTGTACTCCACCCATGTGGGGGAGTAGAAGCCCGTCAGGTAAGGCAGGAGCCTGCCGTGGGTCTGGGAGGGGACGACGATGAGGTAGCGCTTGCCGATGCCTGCGAGGCTGACCAGCGCGCCCGACAGAACGATGGGCCACAGGGAGTAGCGGCGGCGCAGGAACTGGATGAGGAGCAGCAAGAAGGAGACGACCAGCATGCCCACCGTCAGCCAGAAGAGCCAGGCGTAGTCCCCAACCAGCAGGGCGCGGGTCACCCTGGCCTCGTGGTGGTGGGCCTGGTAGATACCCGTGAGCACCTCGACGACGATGAAGTACAGATAGGCAGCCACCAGGACGAGGAGGACATTGCCGAGCCACGAGAACTGGCGCAGGGTGATCCTGTCCTGGAGCCCCAGCAGTTTCCTGGCGGTGAAAGCCACGACGATGAGATGCCCCATGCCGGATACTCCCGCCATCACCACAAACCCGGGCGCCTGAAGGGCGCCGCCCCAGCCAGCAGCCCCGGACTGAAGGCCGAAGACGAACCCCTCCGTGGAGATGGCCACCACAAGGATGGGGATGACGGCCAGGATCAGCCAGAAGGTGGTCCTGCGGTGCCGGTCTTGCTCTTCGGGGGTATCCCTGTACCCCGCGGCCCAGAGTCGGTAGAAGCCCCGGAGCCTGCTGGGTGCCCGGGCAAGGAGGGCGGCGTCCCGGCGGCCATCAAGGTACAGAAATACGAGACTGGCCACCATGTAGCCGACGAGCACGGTGCTGAAGGTGCCGAACAGGGGGGACTGGGGACGGGCATAGAGGAAGAGGTTGACAATGCCTCTGAGGGGCTGGCCCAGGTCGGCCAGGACGCTCAGGGCTCCCAGGGCCAGGGACACCACCGTGAGAGCGAGCGCCATGCGCGCGATGGGCCGAAGGTGGTCCAAGTTGAAGAGGCCGATGAGGGCGGCGACGGTGTAGCCCACAAAGCTCACCCCCACGAAGTGGACGACGAAGGCAACATAGAGCCCCCAGGGGGCGCCTCCCATGGTGCCGAGGTCGCGCAGCCCCGTGACCACGTCGCCTTCGGCCCACTGGCGGGCATAGGCAACGACTCCCAGGGCCACTAGGACCAGCAGGCCCAGCACCAGGAGGAAGAAGCCTGCGCCGCCGCGGCCTAGGTCGTAAGGAAGCCTGGTCTCGGATTTCGTCGCCATGGCTTACTCCCTCGCTTTCACCGCTTCAATTTGCCTTGGGTGGGCCGACGGTGGCGGCGCACCAATGTAATACACCCTGGGCCTGGTGTTGTACTCCTCCTCTAGGCGGAAAGAGGGGTTCTCGGCCAGGAGTTTGGACACCTGGCTGTTGGAGTCATCCAGGTCGCCGAAATGGAGGGCGAAGGCGGGACAGTTGGCCACGCAGGCGGGCTGGAGGCCCTTCTCCACCCGCTGAACGCAGAAGGTGCACTTCTCGATGACACCCTTCCTTTGCCCGCCGCCGGCGGTCCTCCGCTTGTCCTTCATGGGCTGGTCCAGGTCCGGGTTGTCGTAAGGGGGCACGGCGCCGTTGGTCACCCGGCCCAGGACCTGGGCAGCCGGTGTGTCCCAGTCCAGGTACTGGTTCTTCTCGGGCTTCTTCCAGTTGAAGTAGTTGACGCCGTAGGGGCAGGCCACCTCGCAGTAGCGGCAGCCGATGCAGCGGTCCCAGTCGGTGGCCACCAGGCCGTCCTCCCGCTTGTAGCGGGCACCCACCGGGCAGACCTTCACGCCTGGGGCGTTGTCGCAGTGCATGCAGGGCCGAGGCAGGAAGCTCACCTGGGTATTGGGGTATTCCCCCTCTTCGATGCGGAAGACGTACATCCAGAAGTGGGCGCCCGGAGTGTTGTTCTCCACCTTGCAGGCCACCATGCACGCCCTGCAACCGTAGCACCGGGAGAGGTCAATGACCATCCCGTATCGTGGCATCTCAAGCTACCTCCTACGCCTTGTACACCCGGACCCGGACGTGGAAGGTGTTGTCCGCGGTGTTCGTCACATAGCCCTCGCCGGTAAAGAACAGGGTGTTGGGAGTGGGCCCTTGAGCTTCGGTCCATGGATGTCTGGCTATCCCTCCGTAGTGGTGAGGGAGGCCCACGACATCCGGTCGAATGGCCTCGGTGAGTTCGACCTTCACCTTGACACGGCGGGTCTCGTTGGTGATGGCGTTGTGGCTCTCCACCCACGCCTCGTCCCCGTCCTGGATACCCCGGGTGCGGGCGGCTGCCGGGTTGATGGCCATTCGCTGCTCCGGTGCCAGCTCTTGCACCAGCGGTAGGGGCGTGCGGCTCTGCTTGAACTCGATCTTCTTGTAGCTGATGAGGGTCAGGTCGTACTCCCGGGGAGAGGCCCACATGGTGGGGGCGCGCCAGGTGGGGAGGGCCGTGTAGTCCTGCCAGTAGATCTGCGAGGCGCCCTTTGCCTGTTGCTCCTTTTGGTAGCGGAGCAGCGCCTCGCCGTAGAGGCGGGCCCGGAGGCCATTGAAGGGAGGGCTGGCGGCGTAGCCGTAGTACTTCTTGGCGGAGACGGGCCCTTTGTCCCACACGCCCTTGGTCTCGAAGTAGCGGATGCCTCCGTCGAGCCCCTGGGACTTGGCCCAGCTATCGGCCACATCCCTGGCGGTGGGTTTGGTGTTGACGTTCAGCTTGTTGGGGTCCTTGAGCGCCAACTCTGTGTTCAGCCTGTCCAGGAAACCGTCCTTGCCATAGAGGAGCCCTGCTTTCTCACACAGGTCCAGGTAGATATCAAGCTCTCCTTTGCTATCGAAGATGGGGTCCATCACCGGCAGGCGGAAGACCGTGGCGTCGGTGTACATGTCGCCGGCGCCGATGGGGCCTTCGTACTTCTCCATGGTGGATGCCGGAAGCACCACGTCGGCGAAGAGGTCGGCAGTCCTGGAGAGCCAGGGGTCTATGGCAGCAACGAACTTGAGCTTCTTGTAGGCCTCCATGAAGGTGGGCGAGTCGGTGAAGGAAACGCCTGGCCCGTTGGACATGTGAAGAATGACCATCTCCGGCAGCTTGTCTGCCGGCACCTGGTATTTCTCGGGATCCAACATGACCTTGGCGATCATGCCCGGGTTGCTCGTGCGGACGGGGAAGAACTTGCTGCTGCCGAGGGTGTAGTCGTAGGGCGGGTCCTTGATCTTGATCTTGTCGAAGGCGTCGTAGTTGGCGTGGACCTTCCACGTGGAGTCAATGCGCAGGCCGCCCACTGCCTCCACCGCGCCCACCAGCATCATGATCATGTACATGGCCCGGTAGAACTGGAACCCCAGCTCCTGCTGGGAGACGTGGTACGCCATGATGCCAACGGGCCGATAGGGCAGGGTGACGCCTTCCAGGACGACGGTGCTGCCGACCATGGCGTTCTGGCCCAGCTCTTTGCCCACCTGCTCGATGTCGGCTGCCGCAAGGCCGCAGACACCGGCGGCCCAGGCGGGCGTGTACTGCGCCATGTGCCCCTTGAAGAGTTGAAAGGCAGTCGTTACGGCCTTGCCCTGGACGGTGTACGAGCCCTCCAGGGCCGGTTTGACCCCCTTGGCGTCGAAGAGCTGTGGCGCGCTCGTGGCCTCGTCCCACACCTGCTCCTTCCCGTCCACCCTCAGGAAGGTGCCGTCAGCCTGGACCAGGAAAGGGGCGTTGGTGTATCTGGACAGGTACTCCCGGTCAATGGTGCCCTGAGCGATGATGGCGTTGCACAGGGCAAGAGCCAGGGCTAGGTCGGTGCCGGGCTTGATGGGCAGCCACTCGTCGGCAAAGGGGCCCACGTTCCGCTTGTACGGGTCGATGGCTACCACCTTCATGCCCCGCTCTCTGGCCTGGATGAGCTGCTGGTTCCAGGTGATCTGGCAGAACTTGTTCCCACCGCCGTTGGCGATGTTCCAGCCCCAGGAGAGCATGTAGCGGGTGTAGCGGAAGTCCGGGTTAGCGTTGGCGTGGGGGCCGATGGTGTACTCGGCGGCTCGGTAGCCTGCGTCGGAGCAGTAGGAGCCGTGGCCAACTTTGGTAGCGCCAATAGTGTTTCCAAAGGCGTTGTCGTAGATGGCTTCCTGCTTGCTTCTCCCCTTCTGCCAGAGCACCAGCTTGGGGTCCCTGGCCCTGACCTCCTTGAGCTTGTCCGCCACCAGGTTCAGCGCCTCGTCCCAGGAGGCCTGGCGCCACTGGCCTGAAACGCCTTTCCCGTTGGTGCGGATGAGGGGTGTCTTGACCCTGTTGTAGTCGTAGAGGGCCGTGATCTGGCCCACGCCCTTGGGACAGAGGGTGCCGCGGTTGCGGGGATGGGTGGGGTCGCCTTCGAGCTTCACCACTCGGCCGTCGATGACCCTGGCCAGTATGCCGCAGTCCTGCTTGCCGATCCAGCAGGTGGTAGGCAGCCACTTCTCCTCCGCCGCGGCGGGGGCACCGGAGACCCTGGCTACCAGGGTCTCCAGCGGGCCGGAGAGGAACCGGCCCGCTGCGAGGGCTCCGCCGCCGGCGGCGCTCCCCTTGAGGAAGCCTCTCCTGGTCACTTTGAGGCTGCGCGACATGGCTCTGGCCTCCTTCCTCGGCCGTCCTTGACCTTGCACCTAATATCTTAGGGTACTGGGTTCGAGCAGGACAACCTGTCAGAAAAGCCGGACAGAGCGTGTAGGGTTTTCCACTACACGCTCTGTCCGGGCAGCTATCGGGGGGGGGCGCCACCCCCTCACCGGACCCGGCAGGTAGCGACGCCTCTCGTAACAAGACGCCGACCCCGGGTGGGGGCTATGGTCTCGTCGAACTCATCTCAAGACCCTCACCCCTCGAAGAGTCTTCGACCTGGCCCCCTCTCCCGCCTCAGGCGGGAGAGGGGGGAGCAGGGCTCGCCCTGCACCCCCATGCACCAGCGGTGCAGCGTACCTACGACAGGCGACGGTAGCGAGTCGTGGGTCTGGGCAGTGCCCAGTGGGGGAC
>JACQOS010000041.1 GCA_016202425.1 Chloroflexota bacterium | reverse complement strand
GTCCCCCACTGGGCACTGCCCAGACCCACGACTCGCTACCGTCGCCTGTCGTAGGTATGCTGCAACGCTGGTGCATGGGGGTGCAGGGCGAGCCCTGCCCCCTTCCGGGCCAGGAAGGGGGCGAGGGGGATGGTCGAGAGGGTTTTTCAGCCTCCCCTAGTCGCCTTTCTTTCACGGGGCCATCGCACCAGTGCTCAAGATGCCGTAATATCTGTTGTTGACGGCCGCTATGAAGGTACCCCTTTCCTGGCTGAAGAGCTACGTAGACGTGCCCCTGCCGCCTGAGGGGCTAGCCCACAGGCTCACCATGGCTGGCCTGGAGGTCAGCGGCATCACCACGGTGGGCGGGAGTTGGGACAACGTCTTCGTGGGCCAGGTGGTGGCGCTCGAACCTCATCCCAACGCGGACCGCCTGAAGCTGGCCACCGTGGACTTGGGGGGCGAGCGGTGTTCCGCCGTGTGCGGCGCTCCCAACGTTGCCCCGGGGCAGAAGATCGCCTTCGCCAAGCCCGGTGCCAGGCTCTTCGACCCCCAGAGCGGCCGGCTGGAGACCCTCAAGGCGGCACGCATTCGCGGTGTCCTTTCCGGAGGCATGGTGTGCTCCGAGCGGGAGCTAGGTCTGGGGGAGGACCACACGGGTATCCTGGTACTGGATTCCCCGGCGCCGGTGGGCGCCCCGCTGTCTGAGTACCTGGGCGACGCGGTCCTGGACCTGGAGGCCACGAGCAATCGCCCCGACTGGCTCTCCCTCCTGGGCGTCGCCCACGAGGTGGCGGCCCTGACCAATGAGGCCGTCCGCGAGCCGGAGGCGCGCTACCCGGAGGAGGACGTCCCCATCGAAAGGCAGGTCACCATCCGGGTGGAAGCGCCGGACCTGGCTCCCCGCTACACCGCAAGCCTCATCAGCGGCGTGCGGGTGGGGCCTTCCCCCCGCTGGCTCCAGGACCGGCTGGTGCGAGCGGGCCAGCGGCCCATCGTCAACATCGTGGACATCACAAACTACGTGATGCTGGAGTACGGCCAGCCCCTCCATGCCTTCGATGTCGCTGCCCTGGAGGGCAGGACGGTCCTGGTGCGCCGCGCCCGCCCTGAAGAGGCCCTGGTTACCCTCGATGGCGAGACGAGGCAGCTTGGCCCCGAGATGCTGGTCATTGCCGACGCCCGGCGCCCCGTGGGCCTCGCGGGAGTCATTGGCGGACGGAACTCGGAGATCGGCGAGACCACCAACGCCGTGCTCCTGGAGTCGGCCAACTTCAACGCCGTGAGCATCCGCCGTACAGCTCAGGCGCTCAAGCTCCGCACCGAGGCCTCTCTGCGGTTTGAGCGCCACCTGAACCCGGACCTGGCCCCTCTTGCCCTGAGGCGGGCAACGCAGCTCATCCGCGAGCTTGCTGGCGGCACGGTGGCCCGGGGCATCGTGGACCTGTACCCCGGCTACCAGCCTCGGCCCCCTGTGCGCCTCCCTCTGCGGCGGGTGGAACAGGTGCTGGGCATGCGTACCTCCATTGACGTGGCCGAACGGGTCTTGACCTCCCTGGGCTTCCCCTGCCAGCGGGACGACGGCGAGGCCCTGCAGGTGGAGGTCCCGTACTGGCGTAGCGACATCGAGATGGCCGACGACCTGGTGGAGGAGCTGGCCCGGACCATCGGCTACGACGCCGTGCCCACCACTTTCCTGTCGCGCAGCATACCTCCGCACCAGCCGCAACCCTTGAGAGAGCTCCGCGAGCGGGTGAGGGACCTCCTCGTGGCAGCGGGGATGCAGGAGGTGATCTCCTACTCCCTCACCAGCCGGCAGGCCCTGGACAGGTCTGGGGCGCTCCCGCAGGGCCCCGAGCCTCTCAGGGTGGCCAATCCCATGAGCCCCGACCAGGAGTACCTCCGTACCTCTCTGCGCGGGAGCCTGCTGAGCACCCTGGCGGCCAATCAGCGCTCTGGGGAAGCGGGCCTCAAGCTGTTCGAGGTGGGGCGGGTCTACCTGCCCCTGGCCGGCGACCTCCCGGAGGAGCGGGAGACGGCGGCGGGGGTCCTTTGGGGGGAGCGGGCGCCCCTCTCCTGGTCAGGCGACAGGGGCAAGATGGACTTCTTCGATGCCAAGGGCATGGTGGAGGCGCTCCTGAGCGGCCTGGGTGTTGGCGGGGAGTTCTCCGCGGCGCAGGACCCGTTGCTGCATCCGGGACGCACGGCGGCGCTTCTCGTGCAGGGCCAGCAGGTCGGCGTCGTTGGCGAGGTGAGGCCGGATGCCCTGGAGGGGTTCGGCATTGGTGGCGGGGTCGTGGCCCTCTTCGAACTGGACCTTGGGCGCCTGCTCGCGCTGGTCCCCCGTCGGGCCCGGGGGTTCGTCGCCCTGCCCCGGTTCCCTGGCTCCCAGCGCGACGTCGCCCTGGTGGTGGACGCCGAGACCCCCGCCGCGCGCCTGGAAGTTATCATCCGACGCCAGCCGCTGGTGCAGGAGGTCGTCCTGTTTGACGTGTACGCGGGAACGGGAGTCCCCCAGGACATGCGCTCCCTCGCCTTTCGCATCACTTTCCGGTCTTCCGCCCATACCCTCACGGCAGAGGAGGTCAACGCTGCCCTGGAAGCGGTGCTCCGGGACCTGGAGCGGGAAGCGGGCGCTCGATTGCGGGGGTGACGGTGCGGGGATGCGCCTCTGGCGGTGCCCCAGGTGCTAGAAGTGGTTCGGAAATACGTCTCGGGGGAGTCCATCCCGACGGGTCGGGATGGCGGGGGTCTGGGGGTGTCCCCC
>JACQOS010000039.1 GCA_016202425.1 Chloroflexota bacterium | reverse complement strand
GTCATACTTCAAGTCCCGCTCACCCTGAGCCCCGTCGAAGGGAGTGAGCGGACCCTCCTCGGGCCGCTCATTTGGTTCGACAAGCTCACCATGAGCGGCTGATGATGACGCCCTTTTCTGCAAGTAGGTACTAGTCGACTCGAAGAGTCTAGTCGACCGACGAGAATCTTGGGGTGCCTTATTTTGTAGTCCCCCTCCTCCTTACAGCGGCGCCGTGGCCCCCAGCATGGGGGCCAGCAGCTTGTACTCCCTCTCGTCGGGAGACCAGGTGGCCTTGGGGGCGGTCCTGACCTTCACCTTGAACTCCTTGACGCTGCGGGAGAACTCGACGAGGGTCACGTAGAGGGCTGTGGTGGCAGGGCTGCCGGTGTCAGCTACCCGGCTGTAGGGATCGAACGTGCCGTCGGCCTTGCAGACGTTCTTCCCCTCTACCCATTGGGTGTTGGCGACCCACTGGGTTGCGGTGGCGAAGCAGGTTGAAGGGTTCGCCACCTGCTGGTCGCATTTCCCGGCGGCAGAGACGTTGTTGAAGCAGGTGGCCGCAGTCCGCACCAGACTGGTGCCGGAGAGGGTGTAGGTGACCCTGTTGCGCTTGTAGGCGTTGAGGGAGGCGCTGTAGGCATCGTAGTTGCCGGAGTCCGACCAGTCGGTCCAGTAGAGGTTCAGGGTGCTCACGGGCGCGGCGCCGTGGGCCAGGTCCGTGTCCTGAGCGATGGGGATGTCCAGGGTGAGAAAGCGGGCCGCGTTCTCGATCTGTCCCAGGGCGGTGATGCGGGTGGTGGCCCTGTCGGTGTCGAAGGTGATGGCCCTGGTGGCGGCCACCAGGAGGGGCACGAGGAGGGCCATGATGCCGATGGCGAGCATCATCTCCAGCAGGGTGAAGCCCTCCTGGAGGGCCGGCAACCGCCGCAGGGGGGAGCGCAGGCTGGTCATTTCTTCTTGTAGGTGGTGATGGACAGGATGGGCCGGCCCTCCCGGTCTATGCTCACCGTGATCTTCTGGAGGGTGTCGCAACTGTTCGGGCCGGGTGTGAGGTACTCGCTGGCGCAGGTGGGCGTGCCTTGCAGGTTGCGGTCGTTCTCGTATGTGGTGGTGATGCTGATGGAGTACTGGGGCGGCAGCCCGCCTGGTGTAGGGGATGGATAGGGCGTGAGGCTGTAGGTGGCGGCCTTGATCTGCTCGATTTGGGTCTTGGCCAGGGCCTCGGCCTGGACGTGCTCGTCCAGGGTCCGGGCGGAGCGGGAGCTGTTGGCCACGGCGGAGAGGAAGGCGACGCCGATGAACCCCAGGATGCCCACGGCCAGCATCACCTCCAGGAGGGTGAACCCGTCCTCGCGGCCCAGCCAGCGGGAAACTAGGCGCCGGTGTGACATAACCGCAAGGCCATTGTAGCGCGACACGGGAGAAGGGGAAGGGTGCTGGTGGGTGATTTTCGGGTGATGGGAGGCCCGGGGCCGTCAGAAGGCGCCGGTAATGCTGTACATGGGCATGATCACGGACAGGGCGATGAACCCCGCTAATCCACCCATGAAGACGGTGCTCAGGGGCGCGATCATGGAGACGACGGCATGGGTCCTTTCCGACGCAGCGTCGGCATAGAAGTCGCCCAGGACCTTCAGGCTCACCTCCAGGCTGTTGCTCTCCTCTCCTACTCGGATCATCTGAAGGAAGAGGGGCGGGAAGACCGGCAGCGAGCTCATGGGCATGGCGATGCCCTGGCCCAGCAGCAGCCCCCGGTGGATGCTCTCCAGGGCGTCCTGGAACAGGGAGTTGGTGACGGTCTTGGGCATCACCTCCATGATCTCCTGGAGAGCGAGGCCGGAGGTCAGCAGCATCCGCATGGTCTTGGCGATGGAGGCCAGGATGGACATGTGGACCGCTGGCCCCAGGACGGGCATTCTGATGCTCACTCGGTGCTTCAGGCGTCGGCCAGCGGGCCGCTTGGAGTACCACGTGAACAGGACGACCGTCGCGCCTACGCCCAGGAGGATGTACAACTTGTAGACGGCGAGGAAGCCGGAAACGGCCAGCAGGACCCGCGTGGGGGGGGGGAGCTTGACGTTGAGGGTCTTGAACAGGTTCGTCAGGGGGGGCAGGGCCACCGTCATGAGGACGAAGGCGACGCCCAAGCCCACCACGATGACGATGGTGGGGTAGGTCAGGGCGCTTTTGATCTGCCGGGCGAAGGCGTCCTGGGTCTCGATGTGGTCTGCGAGCTGTCGGAGGATGTCCTGAAGGTTGCCCGTGGCCTCTCCCACCTGGATGGTCTTCAGGTAGATTTCGTCGAACACCTTATCGTGCTTGGCGAGGGCGTAGGAGAAAGAGGCCCCTGCGGACAGGTCCCGCATGACGGTCTCCATGACGCGCTTGAAGACGCGGGAGGCGCTGGCCTGGGCCCCAAGCAGCCGCAGCGCCGGAAGCAGGCTCATGCCTGACTCCAGCAGCGTCGCGAGCTGGCGGGAGAAGTTCACTACCTCCCTCTTCTTGACCTTGAAGAAGCTGGGGAGCTGCTCCTCCAGGCTCAACCAGGGGGGCGCCTTCTCCAGGCTGATGGGGGACAGGCCCTGGGCCACGATGAGGTTCTGGGCCTGGACCTCGTTAGGGGCCTTGACGAGCCCCTTCACCACCCGTCCGCCAGCGGCCACCGCCACGTAGCGGAACCGGAGCTTGGGTCCCGCCGGAGGAGGTGCTGCCCGGGGTTCTGCTACGCGTGCCACGGCCAACCTCTAGCAGGCTGCGGAAAAAGGGTGTCCAGAGGGGCGAAGCCCCTTTGGCAGGGGTCTGGGGGTGTCCCCCAGATATAAGTTTCCCCCCCTTCCTGGTCAGGAAGGGGGTCAGGGGGATGGTCGAAAGGGTTTTTCATTGCCCTGCTAGTGGATGGAGAAGACGTTGCGAATGACCTCGTAGGGAGTGGTGAGACCGGCCTTGACCTTCATCATGCCGTCGCGCCAGAGTGTGAAGAGACCGTCTTTCAGGGCCTGCCCCTTGATGGCGTCCGGTCCTGCGCTCTCCAGCACCAGCCGGCGGACGCCCTCGGTCATCACCAGGACCTCGTAGATGCCGGTCCGGCCCAGGTAGCCCGTCTGGCCACAGAGGCCGCAGCCGTCCCCATAGAGGAACTGGGTCCGCTGCTCGCTCAGCTCCCTTTCGTAGGAGAGCCGCTCTTCCGGCGAGACGGCGGTCAGGTGGGCGCAGTTGCTGCAGATGCGCCGCACCATCCGTTGGGCAACGATGCCAATCAATGCCGAGGCTACCAGGAACGGTTCCACCCCCAGGTCCATGAGCCGGTAGATCACCCCCACGGAGTCGTTGGCGTGGACGGAGGAGAGCACCAGGTGCCCCGTGAGGGCGGCCTGCACGGCGATCTGGGCCGTCTCCTTGTCCCGGATCTCACCGACGAGGATGATGTTGGGGTCCAGTCGCATACAAGAGCGGAGCCCGGCCGCGAACGTCAGCCCTGCCTGCGCGTTCACCTGGATCTGGTTGATATTGGCGAAGTGGTACTCCACCGGGTCTTCAATGGTGATGATGTTGCGCCCGATGCTGTCCAACTGGTTGACGGAGGCGTACAGCGTGGTGGTCTTGCCAGCGCCCGTCGGGCCACTGATGAGGATCATGCCGAAGGGGGTCTTGAGCATGAGCCGGTATTTCTCTTGGGATTCGGGCAGGAACCCCAGTTGCGGCATGGTCAGGAAGGCGAAGGTCTTGTCCAGCAGCCGCAGCACCGCCATCTCCCCATTCACGGTATTGACGGTGGCTACCCGAATATCCAGCGTGCGCTCCCCTTCCTTGAAGCTGATCTGCCCGTCCTGGGGCCGCCGGCGCTCGGCGATGTTCATGCCCGCCATGATCTTGATGCGCGAGATGAGCGCCGAGTGGATGTTCGTGGGCAGGTTCATGATCTCGTGCAGGATGCCGTCGATCCTGAACCGGACGCGGACACCCGTCAACTGGGGCTCGACGTGAATGTCCGAGGCACGGTCGCGGGCGGCCTGCCGGATCAACAGGTCCACGATGCGCACCACCGGAGCCTGGGCAATGGCTTCGGCGGAGACCCCCTCATCGCCCTGGTCTGTAGACCCAACGGCAGAGCTGGGGATCTGGCGCAGTTGCTGCTCGATCTCGCCGCTGACCCGGTAGTTGATGTCTATGGCCTCTAGGATGTCCTGGTGCAGTGCCAGGACGGGCTCGATGCTCCTCTTGGTCTGCGCGGCGATGGTGTCAATGGTATCGATGTTCCCCGGGTCCTCCATGGCCAGCACCACCGTACCATCCTGGACCTGGAGGGGAACGACGTTGTACTGGCGGCAGATGGCCTCGGGCACCAGCTCCACCGCCTTGGGGTCCACCTCGTGCTTCTTGAGGTTCACGAAAGGGACACCCAGCCGCATGCTCTGGACCAGGCCGAGCTGTTCCGGCTGGATCAGCTTCTCCTCAATGAGGAGGTCTTCCATCCTGCGTCCCGTCTGCCGTTGCTTCTCCACCGCCTCAGCCGCCTGCTCACGCGTCAGCAGGCTGGAATCCAGGAGCACGTCTACCAGCGACGCTGCAACTTTGGTCTTGAGCTTCGCCATCTCTTCACCCACTCCCGGGCTGGTCTAGGAGGGTGCTGAATCCCGACTGGTCGGGACGACCATCCCCCTCGCCCCCTTTCCTTCGCCTGGCTCAGGACAGGCTCTGACCAGGAAGGGGGAAGAAATTGTATCCCGATGCGCCATCGGGACCCCCGTCCCTTCGACTTCGCTCAGGGCAGGCCCCGTCCCGACTCTCGGGACTCTGGACTCCCCTTTTTCAGCAGCCTGCTTAGGACTGCTTCGGCTTCGGCTCGGCGGTCTCGCTGTCTCCCATGAAGCTGAGGCCGATACGCTGGCGTCGCCGGCTGCGCTCGCCTAAAGCACCAATGGTGGTCCTCAAGACCCCCGTGCCTGCGGCCGGGAGGTTGGGATTCACCACAACGCCCGGCTGACCGCCGAGAAGCTTGACCAGCGGAACAGGGCTTTCCAGAAGCACGGTCACGACGGTCCCCTGTTCCCAGGAGCCTGCAGTATGGAGGACCTTGAGCTCCCGCATGTTCTGGAGGAAGTTGTAAAGCTGAGAGACCTGGGCGAAATTCACCGGAGGCGTGAGGACAAGCTCCACCTCGCCACTGTACAGGACCTCGGCGGCTGCCTGCTCCGCTTCCTGTCGGCCTTTCTTGTCGGAAGCCGCCGCTGGCCTGGCCTGGGCCTCCTCAGCGGCGGGGGCGGGAGGGGCCGCCTTCTGCTCAGGGGCCTTGGCGCGGCCCGGAGCAGCCGTCGAGGCAGCCTGCTCATCCAGGTCCAGGAGAGACACCCCGGCCGCCTTCCCTTCGGGCGATGTCCCCGGCGCCGCTTCTGTGTCAGGGGCCGCCACGGGGGCAGGCGCGGTGCGCACGCCTGTCCCGGAGACGGGCTCCAATCGCTGCTTCGACCCGGCGAGCCTGGCTGCTGCCCTGGTCTCAGGTCCCTCCGGCGCGCCGACGGCGGGCGGTGCCGTGCCTGCGGGCCGCGCCGCGGTAGCAGACGGGGCACGCTGCTGGCGGGCCTCACCGGCGGCCACCGGGCCCAGGACCTCCTCTCCCGGCTCCACCGGTTGATCGCCGGGGCGTGCTGGCGCCGGCCGCACCTGTCGCGTGGTCGCGGGTGCGGTGGTCGCCCGGGCGCCAGGCGATGGGGGCGTGCCTGCCGAAGGTGTCCTGCCCGGTGGGGGTGTTCCGCCCGCCACGCCTTCGAAGGTCTCCTCGACCACCGGCGAAGGTTCGACGCGCCTGGCGGCAGGGCCGATTCCAGTTAGTGGGGTCTCTTCTGGGGTGATGGGGGTGCCTGCCGTGGGCCTGGTAAGAGGAGCAGGCGCCTGCGGAGAGGCCGCCAGCCCTCCCGTCGCGATGTCTCCTGCCGCCTTCTCCAGCCCTGGCGCTCCTGTCGGACGCTCCTCAGCTTCCATCGGCCCAGGCGCGAGACGCACCCCCACTTCCGTGGCAGGAGAAGGCTCCTCGCGCCCGACTCCCGGCATGGGAGTGCCTACCGAGAGCTCGCCGATGGGCAAAGACTCCAGGACGCGGGGCAGCTCTTTGCTGGCGTCAAAGGGTGGGCCACTCCAGAGCTCCAGGGTCTTGGCTTTCCAATCCTCCCCCATCTCCCTGGCCTTGCTCACCATGCCCTCCAGCGCCGCTATGAGGCGCTCGTGGGCCCCATGCACCTCGCTGCTGAGGTACTCCTGCACCCATTCGTGGGCCCGGATCAGCGTCAGCTCACTGAGCTGCCGTGCCCGGTTCTCGGTCACCTGGGCCTTGGCCTGGGCTGTGGTCAAGATCTCCTGGGCCTTCTGCTCCGCCAGGGCTTTGGCCCGGGCCGTAGCCTCCTCCATCACCTCCCGAGCGCTCTTTTTCGCCTCGCCCAGGACCCGTGCCGCCTGCTCTTCCGACTCCCGCCTGGCGACGTTCTTGATCCTCACCCCTTCCCGCTCCGCTTCTGCCAGGACCTGCTTGAAGAGATGTCCCCAGGTCTGCACCTCTTCGTGCTCCTGGAGCCGGGCGCGGTACTCTGCCGTGACGGTATCCACGAACTTCAGCACGTCCTCTTCCGCTAGCCCACCGCCAACGATGCGGAAGTCTCTCCCGAAGAGCTGGCGAGATGTCGGCGGCGGTGGTGCGGGAACAGCGTCCTGGGTCGCCTCGGGTTCAGGCGTGGCCTGGGCCTTCCGTTGCTTGCCCTGTTTTCGCCACTGAAAGAGTTTCACCAGCGTGCCCTCGTCGTCCTAGATTATGGTCAAGTCTACAACGGCGCCGAGACGAAAGTCAAATGTTACGGCACCTGCTGCGGATGCCCGAGGGCATTATCTCCGCGGGCCGTCCCCGTGGCCAAGAGGCGCAATGAAGTCATTTCAAAAGGGGTCTCCTGGGGGAGTCCATCCCGACGGGTCGGGATGGCGGGGTTCTGGGGTCCGATGGCAGAGCCATCGAGACTCTCGACAAAGTCGGAGGTGTCCCCCACTGGGCACTGCCCAGACCCACGACTCGCTACCGTCGCCTGTCGCAGGTACGCTGCAACGC
>JACQOS010000035.1 GCA_016202425.1 Chloroflexota bacterium | reverse complement strand
GTGTGCAGGTCGGGGTCGTATCCCACGCCCTCCAGCACCCGCGGGTGAACCATGCCCGCGCCCATGATCTCGATCCAGCCGCTCTCCTTGCAGATGCGGCAGCCTTTCCCCTGGCAGGCGAAGCAGTCGATGGCCATTTCCACACCTGGCTCCACGAAGGGGAAGTAGTCGCACCGGAACCGCACCCGGCGGTCGGGGCCAAAGATACGCCGGGCGAACTCGTACAGAGTGCCCTTCAGGTCGGCGAAGGTGATGCCTTCGTCCACGGCGAGCCCCTCCACCTGGTAGAACTGCGACTCGTGGGTGGCGTCGGTGGCCTCGTACCGATAGCACTTGCCGGGTACCACAACGCGCACGGGTGGGCTGGTCCGCTCCATGATCCTGGCCTGCATGGGCGAGGTGTGGGTCCTCAGCAGCATCGTCTGTTCGCCCTTCGCGTCGCGGTAGTCCAGCCAGAGGGTCTGCCACATGTCCCGGGCGGGGTGGTCCCGGGGGATGTTCAGCTTCTCGAAGTTGTAGGCATCCCACTCCACCTCGGGCCCCTCCACCACGTCGAAGCCCATGGAGACAAAGGCGGCGCAGATCTCTCGCACGATCTGGGTGGTGGGATGCAGGCGGCCCAGGGCCAGAGACCTGCCCGGCAGGGTCACGTCCACCCGGTCCTCGGCCAGCCGCTTGGCCTGCCCAGCCTCTTGGAGGACCTGCTCCCGCTCGCTCAGGCGCTGGCCGAGAAGCTCCTTGGCCCGGTTGGCCTGCGCTCCCACGTCCCTTCGCTCTTCCAGAGGAAGGGAGGCGAGGCCGCGGAGCAGGAGGGTGAGGCGTCCCCTGCGTCCCAGATAGCTCACGCGCCAGGCCTCCAGGGCCGCGGTGTCGGCGACCTGGCCCAGGTCGCCCTCCGCATCCTGGACCAGGTTCTCCAGCTCTTGGAGCAAGGGGCGCTCAGGGGTGGGTGTCCTGGGAGGAGTCATCGTTGCGCCTCGATGCAGGGTGGGCGCATTATAGCTAGTGGCGAACGCGCTGGTCAACGGTCTGTACTCCCTCCGAAAGGGCTTTGCTCATTGACACCCCCCGAGGAGCCCCCTACAATCAACGTTGCAGCCGAAGGAGGTAGTCGAGGTTGGCGGAGACCTCGGGGATTTCCCTGGGACAGGCGCTGGCGGCCTTCGGGGAGGCCCAAGGCACCCGGGGGGCACCAGGCGTTCAGGCGGACGTGAACCGGTTCGTTCGGTGGTGCGGGCGGGACCGCGCCGCCACCTCGCTGACGCCCGTGGACATAGAGGAGTTCTGCGCTAGTCTGGAGGGGGCGGGAGAGGGGAGCACGCGCAGGATCGCCAGCGTCAGGGAGTTCCTGGGTTATCTGCACCGGCAGGAGTGGACTCGCCAGAACCTGTCCTCCCACGCCCGGCCTCGCCGGACGGGCCGCAAGGTCGCCTCCGACCGTTCGAGCATCCCAGCCGCATCTCCAATGCAGCTCACATCGGAAGGGTATCGGCAGCTTCGGGAAGAGCTGGCTGCCCGGTTAGAGGAACGGCTCACGGTGGCGGAGGAGATCCGCAGGGCCGCCGCCGACAAGGACTTCACCGAGAACTCCCCCCTCGACGCCGCTCGCGAGCACCAGGGGCACCTGGAGGCCCGCATCCGGGAACTGGAGGCGACGGTGCAGGGCGCTGTTGTGCTGGACGGGCGATCGAGGCCCGGGGGCGCCAGCGTCAAGGTCGGTGTGGGGTCGCGGGTAGTGCTGCGCCAGCAGGACACTGGCCGAGAGGTCTCGTACTTGCTCGTGGAACCCCGGGAGGCCGACCCGGCCAACGGGAAACTCTCCATCGCCTCACCGGTAGGCAGAGCGCTCCTGAACCGGAACGTGGGCCAGGAGGTGGAGGTGGCCACGCCCAGAGGACCCGTCCGCTATCTGATCGCGAGGCTAGGCGGGTGACCCCTTCAGGAAGCGTCACCAGCAAAAGAGGCCCCCGAGCGGCGGGGCTTCTTTTATGTGAGGCGATGTGACGGAAAGAGCGCGTACCAAGAACTACACCCAGAGCTGGCTCCTCCTGGCATTCGCCGTGGCCATGGGCCTTCCCGCCCTGGCGCTCAGCGGCATGATCCGGCTGACAGGCTCACCGGACCTCTACCCCTGGGCGGGTAGCCTGGTGTTCGGCGTGGGGATCATGGGTGCGGCGTTCCTGCTGGCCTGGGGCTCCGAAGTCGCTCAGCTTGATATCTCCCAGGCCCTGGCCCTTGCCCTAGTCGCGCTGGTGGCGGTGCTCCCGGAGTACGCCGTGGACCTCTACCTGGCGTGGTCAGCGGGGGGCCAGTATGCTGCGTGGCAAGCGGGGAGTGAGCCGGCTTGCAACTATTGCTCCCTGGCCGCGGCCAACATGACGGGGGCCAACCGACTCATCGTGGGCTTGGGGTGGCCGACGGTGGTCCTGCTGTACTGGCTGAAAACTCGCAAGGATGTGCCGTTGGGGAAAGGGGTTTCTCTGGAGCTCGTCATGCTGCTGGCGGGCTCCGTCTACTCCTTGTCCCTCTTTTTCAAAGGCAGCATCGCCCTGTGGGACACCGCCGTCCTCTTTCCCATGTTCGCCTTGTACCTGTGGCTCAGCTCCCGTACCGAGCGGCATGAGCCGGACCTGGTGGGCCCCCCAGCGGCCGTAGCTACCCTGTCCGTCGGGCGGAGGAGGACCCTGGTGGCGCTGATGTTCCTGTTCGCCGCCGGGGTCATCCTCTTTTCCGCCGAGCTGTTCGCCGAGGGCCTCAGACAAACGGGACAGCAGTTCGGGATCGACGAGTACCATTTGATCCAGTGGCTGGCGCCCCTGGCCTCCGAGGCACCGGAGATGGTGGTGGCCACCTACTTCGCTCTCCGAGGCCAGCCCGGGGCTGCCCTGGCCATGCTGGTCTCCGCCACCGTCAACCAGTGGACGCTGCTGGTGGGGAGCCTCCCCGTGGTGTTCAGCCTCGCCCTGGGAGAGGCCCACTCCCTCCCCCTGACGCTGGACGCGAACCCGGCGACGGTCCTGAACGCCGTGGTCCACCAGCAGCAGGCCGAGTTCCTCTTGACCATGGCCGAGACCCTCTTTGCCGTCGTCCTCGTGCTCCGGCTGACCATGTCCTGGCGAGGGGCTTTGGTGCTGCTGGGCCTCTTCGTGGCGCAGCTCGTCCTCTCCGCCACCGAGGCCCGCTTCTACTTCGGCCTGCTCTTCCTGGCGCTGGCCGCGCTCCTGCTGGTGGGAGACCACCAGCGTGTGCGGGGCGTCCTCACCATAGCGGGCTACATGCGCGAGTCGGCAGGGAAACTGGCGACCAGGAGGTGAAAGAGTTGACTACGGGAACGAGCAAACCGCGGTATCGCGTCGCCGAAGGCTGGGGCAAGCTGCCGGCCGGATGGAAGTGGGGGCAGGTGGCCGCCGTGGCGGTGGACTCCCAGGACCGGCTGTACGCCTTCAACCGGACGGACCACCCCGTCATGGTGTTCGACCGCGGGGGGAACCTGCTGGCCTCGTGGGGAGAAGGGCAGTTCGTGCAGCCCCACGGGCTGCACATTGACAGGGAAGGCAACCTCTACCTGGTGGACCGGAACGCCCACGTGGTGATGAAGTTCACCCCGGAGGGCCGCCTTCTCCTGACGCTGGGGAAGCGCGGCCAGCCCTCCGACACCGGCGCCACGGGCCAGGCCCCGTGGACTGTGCCTCGAGCCGCTGGACCCTTCAACTTCCCCACCGACGTTGCCGTTTCCACCAACGGCGACCTCTACGTCTCCGATGGGTACGGCAACGCCCGGGTCCACAAGTTCTCGCCCCAGGGCAGGCTGTTGCTCTCCTGGGGCGAGCCGGGCGACGGCCCGGGGCAGTTCTATCTGCCCCACAGCGTTTGGGAGGCGCCCAACGGGCGGGTGTACGTGGCGGACAGGATGAACAACCGCATCCAGGTGTTCACGAAGGCGGGGGAGCACGTGGAGAGCTGGCCCGATTTCGTCCTGCCGTGCAAGGTCTTCGTCAGCGGCGATGGGACCATGTACGTGGCGGAACTCGGCCACCGGGTGACCATCTGCACCCTGGAGGGCAAAGTGCTGGCCCGGTGGGGAGGCGAGAGCAGCCACGCCCCAGGGCAATTCGTAGCGCCCCACGGAATTTGCGCCGACTCCCACGGCGACGTGTACGTATCGGAAGTCCTGGAAGGCCAGAGGCTCCAGAAGTTCATCCGGCTGAGGTAAGCGGGCCAGCAGCCTTCTCGAAGTCATTTCAAAAGGGGCCTCCTGGAGGAGTCCATCCCGACGGGTCGGGATGGCGGGGTTCTGGGGTCCGATGGCAGAGCCATCGAGACTCTCGACAAAGTCGGAGGTGTCCCCCACTGGGCACTGCCCAGACC
>JACQOS010000034.1 GCA_016202425.1 Chloroflexota bacterium | reverse complement strand
GGTCTGGGGGTGTCCCCCACTGGGCACTGCCCAGACCCACGACTTGCTACCGTCGCCTGTCGCAGGTACGCTGCAGCGGTGGTGCATGGGGGTGCAGGGCGAGCCCTGCCCCCTTCCTGGCCAGGAAGGGGGCGAGGGGGATGGCCGAAAGGGTTTTTCAACACCACGCTAGGAAAGAGGGCCCCGGCCCTTGGCACCCATCCCCTCTCCTTGACAAGCGATACTCCCTGTTGTACCTTCTGGCCGCTTGAACGCCGCGCGGTGCGTCGGGCAGGACGAGGGGGCCACCTATGGGTCGCCCCCCTGTCGCCGGCATCCGGTGCTGCAAGAGAAATCCACGCCCAGAGGGCAGCAAGCACCCGCCGGGCCTCATCTTCAGGGGGAGTGGTCTGAGGCGAAGCCGTGCTCGCCAGGGCGCGGGCTGAGCCCCGCAAGGAACCGACCCGGGAGGGGAAAGGAGTCGCATGGCGCTCGTCATAGACAACCACGTCCATCTCATCACGGGGACACCGGGCAGAGAGTACCTGCCCCCCAAGTACCGCTGGTGGAGCTGCATCGGCTGGGCCTACGGATGGCCCCATCGGCCACCCTACGAGCGGGACCCCCAGGACCTCTACGCCCAGCAGGAGAGCCGCGTCACCGACCCCGATGGCTCCGCCACCGTCGCCGCCATGGACAAGGCCGGCGTGGATGCCGCCGTCCTCGTCCACGCGGACTTCGGCCTGTGCTATGGCGAGCTCCAGGCCAAGAGCATGGAGGAGATGCACCAGGACTACGTGGACGTCGCCAACCGCCACCCGGGCCGTTTCTACCCCTTCGCCGGTCCCGATGTCCGCCGCCCGGGCTCCCTGGACCTGGTGAAGGCGGGCCTCAGGGATGGCCGGTTCAAGGGCCAGAAGGTCTTCCCAGAGGTAGGCTACTTCCCCTCCGACAGGATCCTCTACCCCTTCTACGAGGCCAACCTGGAGGCGGGCACCCCCGTGGCCATCTGCACCAACTTCGAGCCTCCCATGGCCCGCGCCCGCTTCAACGACCCCATCCATATCACCGACGTGGTGGCCGACTTCCCTGACCTCAACGTCATTATCTTCCACGCCGGCTACCCCTTCGCCCACTGGTTCGACATCGTCCAGGCCATCGCCCGCTACGCCCTCAACGTCTATGTCACCATCGAGCCCTGGCTCTGGGGCTATCCCGGCTGGGGCACCACGGAGGAACAGGGCATCCGGAAGCTTGCCCAGCTCAGGGACTCCATCGGTGCCCACCGCATCAACTTCGGCACCGACGGCCAATTCTCCCGCAGCCACTGGGGCGAGCGCGCCGCAGAGACCTACGTCAGGCGGGTCACCACCTGGCGCGAGCTCCCCGAGCGGGCCAAGCGTTTCGGCATCACCTTCAGCCAGGAGGAGGTGGACCTCATGTTGGGCCTGAACCTGGCCCGCCTCCTCAAGATCGTGGAGATGCCCGAGTACGACAAGAAGCGCAAGTACGGCTGGAAGATCCTCACGCCTACCCCCAGGCCGACCCCATAGCTAAAGAAAACAGGCTCGCACCCCGGGCGCAGCGCCCGCCCGGTGCGACCACAAGGAGTGAGCCGCATGGCCATGATACTTGATAACCACGTCCACCTCGTCAGTGGGACCATGGGCAACGAGTATCTTTCCCCCCACTATCGCTGGTGGAACGCCTACCGGTGGGCCTACGGGCCTCCCCAGAGACCGCCCTATGAACGGGACCCCCTGGCCCTCTACCCCCGGGTGGAGGACCGGGTCAACGACCCCGATGGTTCGGCCACCGTCGCCGCCATGGACAAGGCGGGCGTCGATGCCGCCGTCCTCATCCATGCCGACCATCTGGGTTTCGGCTCCCTCCAGGCCAAGGGCATGGAGGAGATGCACCAGGACTACGTGGACATCGCCAACCGCTACCCGGGCCGCTTCTACCCCTTCGCCGGACCCGATGTCCGCCGCCCGGGCTCCCTGGAACTCGTCACCCGGGGCATCCAGGATGGCCGCTTCAAGGGCTTCAAGGTCATGCCTGAGCAGGGCTATTTCGTCTCCGACAGGATCCTCTACCCATTCTACGACGTATGCCTGGAGGCCGGCGTCCCCGTCGCCATCTGCGCCAACTTCGAGCCTCCCATGTCCCGCGGCCGCTTCAACGAGCCCCTTCACATCACCGACGTGGTGGCTGATTTCCCCGATCTCAACGTCATCATCTTCCACGCGGGCTTCCCCTTCGAGCACTGGTTCGAGGTCTGCCTGGGCATCGGCCACTACGCCCTCAACACCTATCTGGAGTTCGACGCCTGGGGCGACCCCAACCGCTGCCCGGAGGAGCAGATCATCCGGCGCCTGGCCCGGGCCCGGGACATGCTGGGGGCCCATCGCATTACCTTCGGCACCGATGGCCAGTTCTCCCACAGCCCCTGGGGAGAGCGCCGCACCCAGGGCTACGTCCGGCACCTCAACCTGTGGCGCGAGCTCCCCGAGCGGGCCAAGCGCTACGGCATCACCTTCAGCCGGGAAGAGGTTGAGCTCATGATGGGCCTGAACCTGGCCCGGCTCCTCAAGATCGTGGAGATGCCCGAGTACGAGAAGAAGCGCAAGTACGGCTGGAAGATCCTCATGCCTGGACCAAGGCCTACGCCGTAGGAGCCAACCCACCGTGATCCTGGATGCCCACGTCCACCTCATCACCGGAACCCCGGGGAACGAGTACCTGCCCCCCCGGCTCCGCTGGGCCTTCGCCATGGCGTGGGCCTACTCCGGCCCTCCTCCCTGGAACCGCGACCCCCTGGACTTCTACCCCCGTCAGGAGCAGCGGGTGACGGATCCCGATGGCACCGCGACCATCGCCGCCATGGACAAGGCGGGCGTGGACGCCGCCGTGCTCATCCACGCCGATTTCGGCTACGTCCTTGGCCAGCCCGCCCCCAAGGGCATGGAGGAGATGCACCAGGACTACGCCAACCTGGAGCAGCGCTACCCGGGCCGCTTCCATCCCTTCGCCGGACCCGATATCCGCCGCCCGAACTCCCTCCAGTTCGTCCAGCAAGGCATCGCCAACGGAAGGTTCAAGGGGCTCAAGGTGTTCCCCCATGTCGGCTACTCCCCGGCCGACCCCCTTCTCTCCCCGTTCTACGACACCTGCCTGGAGGCAGGAGTCCCCGTAGCCATTTGCACCAACTTCGAGCCGCCCTATACACCGTTCACCCGGGGCCGCTTCAACAACCCCATGGCCATCACCCAGGTGGTCGCCGACTTCCCCGACCTCAACGTCATCATCTTCCACGCCGGCTACCCCTTCGACCTCTGGTTCGAACAATGCCTCAACATCGCCCAGTACGCCACCAACGCCTACCTGGAGATCGACGCGTGGGTCATGGGCTTCAACAGCTTCCCCGAGTCCATCAGCGAGGAGGAGTCCATCCGCCGCCTTCACCAGGCGCGCACCATGGTAGGCGCCCACCGCATCATCTTCGGCTCCGACGGCCAGTTCTCCCCTTCCAGTTGGGGGGAGCAGAACGCCCAGCGCTACGCCCGCCGGGTGGCCTTCTGGAAGGAGCTGCCCGAGCGGTCCAAGCGCTACGGCATCACCTTCAGTCGGGAGGAAGTGGACCTCATGTTGGGCCTCAATCTGGCCCGCCTCCTCAAGCTGGTGGACATGCCGGAGTACGCCGCCAAACGCAGGTACGGCTGGAAAATGCCCACACCTCTGCCAAGGCCATCCCCCTGAAGGAGCACAAGACCAGGAGTCGCCCTCCATGCCACCCGTCATCGATGCCCACGTCCACCTCCTGAGCGGGACCCCCGGAAGGGAGTACCTGCCGCCTCGCTACCGGTGGGACCGGGTCATGCACTGGGCCTACGGAGGCAACCGTCCTGCCCCGTGGGACCGGGACCCTGCCACCCTCTACCCTCAGCAGGAGGTCCGCTCCGCCGATCCCGACGGCACGGCCACGGTCGCCGCCATGGACAAGGCCGGCGTGAACGCGGGCGTCCTCATCCATGCCGACTTCGGCCCCAGCCGGGGCGAACTCCAGCCCAAGGGCATGGAGGAGATGCACCAGGACTACGTGAATATCGCCCAGCGCCACCCGGGCCGCTTCTACCCCTTCGCCGGACCCGATGTCCGCCGCCCGGGCTCCCTGGACCTGGTGAAGGCGGGCCTCAAGGACGGCCGCTTCAAGGGCCTCAAGGTCATGCCCCAGGTGGGCTACTACGCCTCCGACCGCATGCTCTACCCCTTCTACGAGGCCTGCCTGGAGGCAGACGCACCCGTGGCTATCTGCTCCAACTACGAGTCCTCCTACTCCCGCGCCATCTACAACGACCCCATCTACATCTCCGACGTGGTGGCGGACTTCCCGGACCTGAGCGTCATCATCTTCCATTCGGGCGTCCCCTACGACCACTGGTTCGACATCTGCGCGGCCATTGGCCGCGTCGCGCTGAACGTGTACCTGGAGTTCGCGGGCTGGCTCCCCGGGTTCGTCAAGAAGCCCTGGCTCACGGAGGAAGACATCATCCGCAAGCTGGCCAAGGCACGCGATACCGTGGGGGCCCACCGCATGCTCATGGGCTCCGACGGCCAGTTCGCCCACAGCCCCTATGGGCAGCGCAGGACTCAAGGGTACGTCCGGGACGTCCAGTTCTACCGCGAGCTACCCCAGCGCGCCAGGAAATACGGGGTTACCTTCAGCCAGGAGGAGGTGGACCTGATCATGGGACTCAACATGGCCCGCGTCCTCAAGCTAGTGGATATGCCGGAGTACACCAAGCGACACAAGTTCGGCTGGAAGGTCCTCATGCCCGCGCCTCGCCCGGTTCCGTAGGCCCGGGTCCCGCTCTCCAATCCCAAGGTAGTCTGGAGTACAATAGGAGTCACCTGCTCTCCTGGCAAGGCGAGCGCACGGAAGGGCAGCAACAGAGAGGATGCAGTCGGGGCCCCCTGCGCGGCAACGCCAGGAGGTCCCGCCAAACAGGGAGGAGGCCATGGCAAAGACAGCGCTGGTGGTAGGCGGAACGGGCCCTACGGGCCCCTTCATCGTCGAGGGGCTGGCGGAGCGAGGGTACGCCGTGACCATCCTCCACCGCGGCTTCCACGAGGTGGAGTTCAAGTACCCGGTGAAGCACATCCATGGGGAGCCTCACTTCAAAGAGGAGTTCCAGCAGGCCCTGGGCGACCTCACCTTTGACGTCGTCGTGTGCATGTATGGGCGCCTCAGGCTCGTGGCGGAATCGTGCGTCGGCAAGACGGAGCGTTTCATCGCCGTGGGCGCCGGAACCCCCGAAGACCAGCATCTCCCCATCTACGATGTCATCCAGGAACGCGAGGACGGCACCATCCTCCAGCGCGTCACCGAAGCAAGGGAGCAGGTCTTCGACTACCACCGCGCGGGCCACTACCAGGCGACCTACATCGGCTACCCCATCGTCTACGGCCCCCGGCAGCCCGGCCCCCTGGAGTGGAGCATCATCCGCCGCATCTTGGACGGAAGGCGCAAGTTCATCCTTCTGGACAACGGGCTCTACATCCGCAACTGCCCTTACGTGGAAAACTGCGCCCAGACGGTCCTTTTGGCTATCGACAAGCCGGAGGCCTCGGCAGGCAAGTTGTTCGCCGCCACCGAGGAGGCCTTGCCCACGGACAGGTATCGCCTCCAGCTCATCGCCGACATTATGGGCGTGGGCGATGAGATCGAGACCTACAGCTTCCCCCTGGACCTGGGCCTTCCAGGTTGGTGGTGGGGGAACGGCGACTTCAACTTTGCCAAGGAGGGGAGGCCCCCCCACATCGTCCACAGGACGGTGGCTGTGGAGAAGCTCAAGCACGAGCTAGGCTATCGCGACGTTGTCTCCGTTGAGGAGGCCCATCGCCGCACCGTGCAGTGGCTCCTGGACCACAAGCCCGAGCGCGGCGGCGAAGACGAGCGGATCATGGGCGACCCCTTCGACTACGCCGCGGAAGACGCCTACATTGAGGCGTACAAGAGGTTCACCAGAGAGCTGGACACCATACCTTTCTCCGGCTACTTTAGCGTCCACCGCTATCAGCACCCCAAGAAACCCTGGGAGCACGGGACCTCTCTGGTCATCACGGAGCGGAAGACCGCCCGCAAGGGCAAGAAGAGCTAGCGTGGTGTCCCTGAAGTTCGTAGCATATGTCATTGCGAGGCCCGACGAAGGAGGGCCGTGGCAATCTGGCGGTGGGACCACCCCTCCTCCAGATTGCTTCGTCGTCCCGACATGTCGGGACTCCTCGCAATGACAATTTATTCAACGTATTTCGGATACGGGACGCTAGCGCGACCATGGCGATGATCCTGGACAACCACGTCCACGTGGTCACCGGCAAGGGGCCCGGGAACCAAAACCTCCCACCCCGCTACCGGTGGACCCTTGCCATGACCTGGGCCTATGGTGGCCCTCCACCCTGGACCCGCAACCCCGAGGAGTTCTACCCTCGCCAGGAGCAGCGCGTCGCCGACCCCGACGGCAGGGCCACCATTGCCGGCCTGGACCGGGCCGGGGTGGACGGCGCCGTGATGATCCCGGTGGACTTCGGCCCCAGCCACGGCCTGGCCCAGGAGCAAAGCATCGAGGAGACTCACGAGACCTTCCGCGACCTCCAGAACGCCTACCCCGGCCGGCTCTTCGCCTTCGCGGGGCCCGACGCCCGACGCCCCGACTCCCTGGAGCTAGTGCGCAGAGCCATCGGCGATTGGGGATTCAAGGGCCTGAAGCTGATGCCCGAGTACGGGTACTACACCTCCGACAGGCTCCTCTACGGCTTCTACGACTACTGTCTTGAGGCCGATGTGCCCGTCGCCATCTGCACCAACTTCGAGCCTCCCTTCTCCCGGGGCCGCTTCAACGACCCTCTCCATCTCACCGATGTCGTCGCCGACTTCCCCGACCTCAACGTCATCTTCTTCCACGCGGGCTACCCCCTTCACCACTGGTGGCAGGTATGCCTGGGTATTGCCCGCACGGCCCTGAACACCTACCTGGAGCTGGACTCCTGGATCCTGGGGTTCATCGGCTCCCCCGCCCGGCGCCTGGGGGAGGAGGAGACCATCCGCCGCGTGGCCCAGGCCCGCGACACGGTGGGTGCCCACCGCGTCCTCTTCGGCTCCGACATCCAGTTCGCCCCTACCTCTTGGGGGGAGGAGCAGGCCCAGCGTTACGTGGAGCGCGTGGAGTTCTGGAAAAGCATCCCGGAGCGCGCCAAGAAGTACGGCATCACCTTTAGCCAGGAGGAGATGGACCTGATGATGGGCCTGAACCTGGCCCGCCTCCTCAAGATCGTGGACATGCCCGAGTACAGGAAGAAGCGCAAGTACGGCTGGAAAATCGTGGTGCCGCCGCCCAGGCCCACGCCCTGAGGGAGCCCCTTGGGCCCTGCCGGTACCGCAACGGCATCCGGTGGTCGAGGTGAGATGATGGCAAGAGCGAAGCGACGTTCCCAGACCCCGCAAGCGACTTCCCCAGGCCCCGATGCCCGGGAGGGGATGCTGACCCCCTTCCGGGTCCTGGACCTGACCGAAGGGGGCTGCCTGCTGGGCGGGAAGGTCATGGGGGACATGGGAGCGGACGTCATCAAGATCGAGCGGCCCGGAGGCTCCCCCAGCCGGAGCATCGGCCCCTTCTGGCACAACGAGCTCCATCCCGAGCGAAGCCTCTTCTGGATGGCCTACAACGTCAACAAGCGGAGCATCACGTTGGACCTCGAGACCGCCGATGGGCGCGCCCTCTTCCAGCAGCTCGTCCCCAGGGCCGACTTCGTCTTCGAGTCGTTCCCTCCCGGGTACATGGAGGGCCTGGGCCTGGGCTACGAGGCCCTCAGCCGGCTGAACCCCCGCATCATCGTGGCGGCCGTCACCCCCTTCGGTCAGACCGGTCCCAAGGCCAAGTACGCCTGGAGCGACCTGACCGTGTGGGCCAGCGGCGGGCCCCTCTACCTCACCGGCGAGCCCGACAGGCCACCCGTGGCCGTCAGCTTCATGCACCAGGCCGCCCTCAACGGCGGGGCCGAGGCGGCGGCCGCGGCCATGATCGCCCACTACTACCGGGAGACCACGGGCGAAGGACAGTTCATCGACGTCTCCATGCAGGAGGTAGCCTACTGGGTGGTGACCTCCTGGCAGGAGTTCTGGGAGACCGAGCGGACCATCCCCCAGCGCACCGGCGGCCCTCCCAAGCCAGCCGCCTCGGGCGGGCGGGAGCGTCGCCAGCTCTTTCCCACCAAGGACGGCTTCATCGTCTTCGCCATCCAGGGCGGCGCCTGGGGGGGAGGCCGCTCCACCAAGCGCGTCGTGGAGTGGATGCAGGAGGAAGGCATGGCCCCCGAGTGGCTGGTAGCGTTCGACTGGGACCGCCGCTTCGACCTCTCCACCATGGACGCCGAACTGGTGGACAACCTGGAGTCCTGCTTCGTGCGCTACTTCCTGACCAAGGCCAAGGAGGAGCTGTCTGAGCGGGCGGTGCGGGAACACGTCATGATCGGGCCCGTGTACACGCCGGAGGAGGTGGCCACCCACCGTCACCTGAAGGAGCGGGCGTTCTTTGAAGAGGTCTGGGATGAGGTGCTCAACTCCAAGGTCGTCTTCTGCGGTCCTCCGGTGAAGGCGAGCCTGACGCCCCTCGCCATCCGGCGCAGGCCGCCTCTCATCGGGGAGCACAACCAGGAAATCTACTGCGGCATGCTGGGGCTTACCCCGCACGACCTGGAGGCCCTCCACGGCGCAGGCGTCATCTAGAACCTGTCTCAAAACTCCTTCTGGGGGAGTCCATCCCGACGGGTCGGGATGGCAGGGGTCTGGGGGTGTCCCCCAGATT
>JACQOS010000036.1 GCA_016202425.1 Chloroflexota bacterium | reverse complement strand
GGGGGACACCCCCAGACCCCCGCCATCCCGACCCGTCGGGATGGACTCCCCCGAGACGTATTTCCGAACCACTTCTAGTAGTCCTTCTCCTGGGAGCTGTACCAGTCCGAGAGCGCAGGGAAGACCAGGGACTTGATGATGACGGGCGCAGCGCCGGCGGGCTGGATCACCTCGCCGATGTCGATGAAATCGAACTCCCTCAGCTCCAGCCCGTCGAGAGAGATGACCTTGTTGCTCGCTCCCACGTGCTCCGCCACGTTGGCGCCCACCAGCTTGCCCACGTCGCCATCGAAGACCAGCACCACGGGCATTCCCGCGGAGATGCTGTTGCTGAGGCCCTGGAGAATGCCCTGGGCCAGGACGTCGATGCGCCGGTACGTCGGTGGCCCTTCCCACCTCAGGGCCAGGGCTACGGGCCTGTCCCCTTCCCGCAGGTCGAAGCGGCGCAGTGCCCGGCCAATGCTCGCCTGGACGGCCTGGCTGGTCATGCCGTCACCCATGGAGAACCGGGGAGCGACGACCTGGAGGTTGCGCACCGGCAGGGCGGCCCCGTCGGAGACGTAGATGGTGTTGCCGCTCACCTGGACGGTGTACTGGGAGGCACCGATGACGGTGGCTCGGATGTGCTGGGCCGGCTCCAGCACCGGCAGACCCAGCCCCTGGGCCTGGGCGCGAATCTCTGCCGCCAGAGGAGCACCCATGTCGCCGAAGCTGCGGCCCTCCCTGCCGTAGATGTACTCGGAGACCCCGCCGCAGAATACGATGGCCTCCACAGGGCCACGGTAGGAGAGCTCTGGTGTGCGCATCAGCTCCTTGGCCAGGGGAGAGAGCGGTTGGCGCCTGATGACCTCGAAGAGAGGCCGGGCCAGGACCGCGGCCAGCGCCTCCAGCTTCCTGGCCCCGTCCCGATGTCCCGATCCGGGGTCCACCGGCTCGCCTACCTTCAGGGCCAGTCCCAGCTCCGTGCCCACCCGGTGGCCTTCTTCCTCCAGCCGGGTCACCACGCCCCGGTCGTCGATGACCACGAGCCGGGCCCCCACGCCCAGAGCCACCGTTTCCAGCACCTGGCCCCGGTGGACAATGGCGATCTTGCTGGTGCCGCCACCCACATCCACGTTCATGATGGGGTCCCGGTACTGGCGCGACATCTCCACCGCCCCAGAACCGTGGGCAGCCATGATGGCCTCCAGGTTGTCGCCAGCGCTCACGGCCACAAAGCGCCCCGCTTGCCCAGAGAACAGGTCGCCGATGGCCCGAGCGTTCTTCTTCTTGACGGCCTCGCCGGTGAGGATGACCGCACCGGTATCGATGCCCTCCGGCGTCAGGCCAGCCTTACGGTAGGCCTCGCTGATGAACCGCCCCAGCTCCTCGGTGTCTATGGTGGTGCCCCTGACGTAGGGCGTGAGGAGGATGTCGGACTCGTGCAGGATCTCCCTGCTGACGACCACGTACCTGCTGGAGAGCATGGAGCCCAGCCGCACCAGCTTCAGACGCGAGAACAGGAGGTGGGAGGTGGAGGAGCCGATGTCGATGCCCACGCTCGTGAGCTCGATGCGCTCAGTGACGGGCAAGTCCTCGAAGCGCGCCTCCAACTCCTGTTCTTCTTCCTGGTCCTGCGTCATCGTTCCGCTCCTTGCCGTTTAGGAGGGTGCTGAATCCCGACTGGTCGGGACGACCATCCCCCTGTCCCCCTTTCCTTCGCCCCGACCTGTCGGGGCTCTGGCCAGGCATGCCCTGAGCGGAGCCGAAGGGAAGGGGGAAGAAGTTGTATCCCGATGCGCCATCGGGACCCCCGTCCCTCGCCGGGCGCCCCCCAGGGGGCCACGGGCCTCGTCATCCTACCACAGAAGGTCAACCGCCGCCGCTGGCGCCGGTACCGCTCTTCCCCGTGGGGCAGAGGTCCAGCAGGCAGCACCTCTGGCAGAGGGGCTGCTTGCGACAGGCCTCCTTGGCATGCCGGTCCAGAAGGGCGTGGTACTCGTTGAACAGGGCCACGTCCTGCTTCAGGTTGTCGTGGAAGAGGGCCTGGAACGTACCGTAGTCGTCCCCTGCGGGTGCCACGCCCAGGCGCCGCAGGATGCGCTTCGTATAGGCATCGATGACGAAGAAAGGGGCTCCTGCGGCGTAGAGCAGGATGTCGTCGGCGGTCTCGGGGCCGATGCCATGGACCCCCAGGAGCTCGTTGCGGAGCGCCGCCGGGTCCTGGCGCAGGAAGGCGTCCAGGTCGTCGCCATGCCGGTCGCCCAGGTACTGGGCAAAGGCCTTGAGCCTCCGCGCCTTCACGTTGAAGAACCCGCTGGAGCGGATGAGCCGGGCAAGGCCCTCCTGGGGAAGGGCCCGAAGCCGGTCGGGGCGCAGGGCCCCGGCAGCCTTCAGGCTGGCCAGCGCCCCCTCGACGTTCTTCCAGGAGGTGTTCTGGGTGAGGATAGCACCAAGGATGGTCTCAAAGGCCCCATCGCCGGGCCACCAGTGCTGGGGGCCGTACCTCCGGAGAAGACGACGGTAGATGACCATGAAACGCCGGCCCAGGAGAAGGTGCGACGGAGAGGCCGTGCTCATGGTGCCTAGCCCTCCGGCATCCCCAGCGCGCGATGCGCCAGCGTACCCCCCGGCTCATGGGGTAGAGCAGCCTCCCCGCTGGGTGCAGCGACGGGCATGGGGACGCTGCGGTCCCACAGCACGGGGAGCTCCGCCCGCAGCGTTACTTCGTCCATGGTCACGCGACAGCGGTAGGCGTACACCTCGACCCCCGAGGCATGGACCCGCCGGAGGGTCCCCGCGAACACGGGGTCCGCTGCCTCGTGGGCGGCGAAGGCCGTCGCGTCCTCCCGCTGCACGACGAAGACGACGGCGGCCCGATACCCCTGGGCCACGGCATGGGCCAGCGCCTCCAGGTGCCGCTGGCCGCGAAGGGTTGGCGCATCGGGAAAGAGACCCACCCCTCCCTCCACCAGTGTCACCGACTTCACCTCCACGTAGCACCTCTGGCCAGGGTACTCCAGCACGAGGTCCAGACGACTGCCCGCAAACCGCTGCTCCCTCAGGATAGCGTCGTAGCCCGCGAACTGGGGGAGTTGTGCCGAACCCAGGGCCTCGTGGACCAGGGATGGGGGGAGGCGGGCATCGGCGGACACCAGCGTGCGCCCCAGGTCCACCAGGGCCAGATCGTAGACCGTCCTTCGGCTGGAACGGGGAGGAACGGCCTTGAGGAAGACCCGGCGACCAGGCTCAAGAAGCTCTCGCAGCCTGCCGGAGTTGGCGACATGCACCGCCTCCTGGTGCCCCTGGACATCTGCCAGGGCGGAGAACCGGCTGAGACGCCGGAGGAACGTTGCGGAGACGAGAGGTGCCGCGAGCTTCATGGGTGCGTGCGCCAGGAGGTTCCATCGTAGCACCGCAAGGGGCCATGGACAATGCGCAGGGGCACCCCTACACTGGGGTCGCCAGCGCCCCCATGACCTTTCGCCAACAACTCGACACGGCATGCGCCCGGAGCCGCAGCCTCCTGTGCGTGGGGCTCGACCCCGACCCAGCCTTGCTGCCGGTGGAAGACGTCCTCGACTTCAACCGGCAGATCATCGCCGCCACCCACGACCTGGTCTGCGCGTACAAGCCCAACCTGGCTTTCTACGAGGCGCTGGGCCTGCCGGGCCTGCGGGCCCTGGAACAGTCCCTGCGCTTCATCCGGGACATGGCCCCCGGAGTTCTCTTGATCGCCGACGGGAAGCGGGGCGATGTGGGTAACACGGCCCAGGCCTATGCACGCGCTCTCTTCGAGACCTGGGGCTTCGACGCCGCCACGGTGAACCCCTACGGGGGCCGCGACAGCGTGGAGCCGTTCCTGGAGTACCGGCAGCGCGGGGTGTTCTTCTGGTGCCGCAGCTCCAATCCCGGCGCCGGCGACCTCCAGGACCTGGTGGTGGCCTCGGGCCAGGAGCAAGGGCAGCCCCTCTACCAGGTGGTGGCCCGCAGGGTGCAGGCATGGGACCGCTACGAAAATGCTGGCCTGGTCCTGGGCGCCCCCTATCCGGAGGAGCTGGGCAAGGTGAGAGCCCTCTGCCCGGAGACGCCGTTCCTCATCCCGGGTATCGGCCCCCAGGCGGGGGACCTGAAGCAAGCCGTGCGTCTGGGCACCAATGCCCAGGGCCGCCGGGCGGTCATCGCCGCCTCCCGTGCCGTGCTTTACGCCTCCCGGGGCACCGACTTCGCTCAGAAGGCGCGCCAGGCGGCGTCGGCGCTGCGGGACGCCATCAACCAGGTCCTTGCCCAGGAGGGCCACCCATGGTGATGGAGTTCCACCTTGGGGAGACGTTGCGCCTCAAGAAGACCCACCCGTGCGGGAGCGATCAGTGGGAGGTGGTGCGCCTCGGGGCCGACATCGGGCTGCGGTGCCTGGGCTGCGGACGGCGCGTCCTCATGGAGCGCCCCACGCTGGAGCGGCGCATCCGCGGGCCCAGGCCCGCCCCAGGGGCGAAGGCGACGCCGACACCATGACCGTTTTTTCCTTGACGGTGCGGCAAGGCGGGTGCTAGATTACAGTTGGCAGGGACCCACCAGGGGCTAGGAGCGTAGCTCAGCTAGGCAGAGCACCGGTCTCCAAAACCGGCGGTCGGGGGTTCGAGTCCCTCCGCTCCTGCCAAAAATAGATACGAAAAGGCGGACTAGTCTAAGACAAAGGCTAGTCCGCCGACCATTTTGCTAACCGTTTGCTAACGGGCCGGAGCAACGT
>JACQOS010000049.1 GCA_016202425.1 Chloroflexota bacterium | reverse complement strand
GATGGGAGGATCACCTATGTAGCATCGCATCCGGAATTGGACGGCGTGCTTGGTACAGGGGAGACGGCCGAGGCGGCGCTAGTTGATCTGCATGCTGCCAGGCGCTCCATGATTGAGGCTTTGCTGGCGGAAGGATACTCGATCCCGGAGCCTGCTGTGGCCGCCCTCACCGCGTCGTGATTCGGCCTCGATCATAACATTCTGCCCCCGCTTCCCGATTCGCCGCGTCTCCGTTTGCGCGCTTCACCGTTTCCTCGTTTCCGGCCGTTGCCCCTGCGGCTCGACTGAGCTCGCCGAAGTCCCCCCTGCTCCCTTGCTCCCCAGCAGCCCGTTCACGTTTCACGCCTTCACGTTTCACGTCACCGCCCCCTTCCTTTGCTCTCCTACCCATATTTCTCGCCCCCAGAGCCAAAAAATACGGGCAATTTTCGTCCAGACTCCGTAACTCTACGGATTTACAGTCCTGGCAAGACGAGATAAACAGGAAATTCTCGCCCGCCAGCGGCCAGCCTTCAGGCTGAGGCTGATTGCCGGACGCGAACGGGCAATCGCTCACGTCCGTTCTGGTATTCGGATTACTTGGATGCTTGGGGGAACCGATGGGTCCTGTTTCCATTCTGCTCGTGGACGACAACCCGACCTTTCTGCGCATTCTTGTTCGTTTCTTGGAGGTTCACCACCAAAACGAAGTGGTCATCGTCGGCACAGCCGGTGGGGGTGAGGAGGCCCTGGCCAAGGTTCAGGACCTGCGACCACAGGTGGTCCTGCTGGACCTGGCGATGCCTGGGCTGTCCGGATTGGAGGCCATCCCTCGCCTGCGCAGTACGCTGCCAGATGTGGGCATTATCGCGCTGACCCTGCTGGACCCCAACGGCTACCGAAAGGCCGCGCTGGCCGCTGGCGCAAATGAGTTCGTGGCGAAGGCGACTTTGGCCACCGACCTGCTGCCGGCGATCCGGCGGGTGGCGCAGACCCGTCGGCTGCAGGAAAGGCTGATGGAGAAGCCTGGAGCAGTCTAGCGATGCTTGGTGGCCCGGGCGACCTCGCCATCCAGAGTCCCGTACTGCGACTCGTCGCCTTCGGCATCGAGGGGCAGCGCTACGCCCTTCATCTCCCCGTAGTGGAGCGGGTCCTGCCGATGGTCGCGATATCGCCCCTCCCACAGGCCCCGGCGGTCGCCCTCGGCGTAATCAACGTCCACGGCAAAGTCATTCCAGTCCTCGATATACGGCGACGCTTCGGCCTCCCGCCCCGCGACTACGGCTTGACCGCGCACCTCCTGGTGGCCCAAACGAGTCGGCGATCCCTGGCCCTACCGGTAGACGAGGTGCTCGGGGTGAGTGAGGTGGCTGCGGAGGCCGTCACCCCGCCGGACGCCCTCCTCCCCGGGATCGGTCACGTGGCGGGGATCGTGGCGCTGGCAGACGGCCTCCTGTTCATCCACGACCTGGACACCTTCCTTTCGCTGGATGAAGATCGGCAACTCGCCGATGCCCTGGAGGAGACCGAAAAGTGAGGGGAGATTTTTCAGGTTCACCGCGGAGCACGCAGAGGTCGCAAAGAAAAAGCACTGACCTCAACAAATTCCTTGGCTCTGCGGTCTCGGCGATCTCCGCGGTGAAAGGTTTGGGATGAGGCTGTCGGATGAGGTGTGCCTTCAGGCGCGGACCCTGATCGCGAGCCGCCTGGGCCTGGACTTTCCAGAGGCCCGGCAGGCCGACCTGCAGCGGGGAATCCTGCGCTCCGTTCAGGGCGGGTCGCTCTCGGACCCGGAGGCGTATCTGGCCTGGTTGGCGACCCTGCCCGACGAGAGTCCGGAATGGCGGAGGCTCGCCAGCCATCTCACGGTGGGTGAGACCTACTTCTTCCGCGACCGGGCCTGTTTCGAGGCGCTGGAGCAGCGCGTCCTGCCCTCCCTCATCGCGGCCCGACAGTCGGAGGGGATTCTCCGACTTCGCCTCTGGAGTGCCGGCTGCGCCACGGGTGAGGAGGCCTACTCCCTGGCAATCCTGCTGGATCGACTGCTCCCGGCCTGGACCGACTGGGCCCTGACGATCCTGGCCACGGACATCAACGGCGAGGCCCTGGAAGTGGCCCGGCGCGGACGCTACAGGGAATGGTCCTTCCGGGGGACGCCCCAGGGGATCCGGGAGCGATACTTTCACCTGCGGGGTGCCGAGACCTTCGAGTTGGATCCGCGAATCCGCCGGATGGTCACCTTCGCGCCCCTCAATCTCGCGGAGGATGGCTACCCGGACGTCATGACGAACACCACCGCCATGGATCTGATCCTCTGCCGGAACGTCCTCATGTACTTCGCGCGGGAGGCGCAGCGGGCGACGGTCGCCCGGCTCCAGCGCGCCCTCGTCCCTGGAGGCTGGCTGGCGGTGAGCCCGGCCGAGGCGTCCGCCGACCTCCTCGGCCCACTCGTGCCCGTGAACTTTCCTGGTG
>JACQOS010000048.1 GCA_016202425.1 Chloroflexota bacterium | reverse complement strand
GGGGTGTCCCCCAGATATGATTCCTACCCCCTTCCTGGCCAGGAAGGGGGACAGGGGGATGGTCGGAAGGGTTTTTCAACACCCGGCTAACAATACGACGTTTTCTTCCGGGGGGAGGCTCATGGCTAGTCAATTGGGGAAGCGGTACCTTTGTCCGGTCTGCGGCGCCACAGCGCTGTGCACGAAGGCGGGCGAAGGCGCGGTGCAGTGCCACGACCGCGAGATGGAGCTTCAGCAGCCCGCAAGGCTGCCCTCTTCCGACTGAGCGGCCCGGTAGCGACCAGCGCTCTTGGCGCGAGGCCTCGTTCAGGAGGCCTCTTTCTTGTGCGCGCTTGGCTGGGACGGAAGCAACGGGGTTAGGCCAGGTTGCGCACCACGGCGATCACCCTGCCCTGGACCTCCACGTCGTCGGGCGCAACCAGGAGCGGAGCCATCTGGCTGTTGGCGGGCTGGAGCCGGACCCGGTCCCCGTCGTAGTAGAAGCGTTTCAGGGTGGCTTCCTGTTTGCTCCTGATCCAGGCCACCACCGTGTCCCCGTTGTTGATGGTTTTCGTGGGCTTGAGAACCACCAGGTCGCCATCATCAATGAGGGCGTCGATCATGGATGTGCCCCGGACGCGGAGGGCGTAGAGGTCCTCCTCGCCCCTGGTGAGGCTGGTGGCCAGCTCCAGTATCTCCAGAGGCTCCGCCTGGGCGGAGAAGACGGGAAGAGGCTCGCCGGCGGCGATGTAGCCGATGAGAGGAACACGCGCGGTGAGCCGCTGGCGGGCTTGAGGGAGGAGTCCGATGCCCCGGGAGACCTCCGGGGAGCGCCGAATGTGGCCATACTTCTGGAGGATGTTGAGATTGTAGTCCACCACCGAGGTGGAGCTGAGGTGGCAGGCCCGCTGAATATCCCGCACAGTAGGAGGGTAGCCTTGCTCCTCGATGAACTGGCGAATGAGCTGAAGGATGGCCTCCTGGCGGGGAGAGAGCTTGCGCAAGGGTAGTGCTCCGTCGTAGGGTTTTCGAGAATAGGACGTATGTTCTGCGACTCAACCTAGCACAGCGTGCCGGGACCTGTCAATAGGGGGAAGCGGTAAATTCCAGAAGTTTCGAAATGCCCGTCAGGCCGTTCCCGGGGGGGCCTCTGGGGATGCTGGGCCCAGGCGGTTGATCTGCCTGGCGAGGCGGGACTTGCGCCGGGCAGCGGTGTTGCGGTGGACGCTGCCTTTTGTGGCTGCCCGGTCCAGGGCCGAGGCGGCCCGGGCGAGGGCTGGCTCGGCCTCTTGGCGCTGGCCGGAGGAGATGGCGCGGCGCGCCGCCACGACGCGGGTCTTGGCGGCGGTCCTGAAGGCCTTGTTCCGTACGGCTCTTCGCTGGGAGACGCGGAGGGACTTGGCACTAGGCATGGGTTGCTCCTTCCTTGGGTTGATGGGTTGAGGGGCGCTGCGGCTAGTGGTGCGGGGCCACCTCTTTGGCCGGTGCCGCCTGCGAGAGGCTGGTGCGCGAGACGCTGATGATACCATGGACGCCTTCTACCTTGGCGAAGAGGCGGCTTATCTGGTCCAGGCCGGTGACGAAGAAGGTGAGGTAGAGCGTGGCGGTGCCGTCGGCGTTCTCCCGGGTGACCATGGAGGCGATGTTGACCTTCTCGGCGGAGATGAGGGTGGTGATGTCCCGAAGCAGGCCTACCCGGTCCCAGGCCTCCACGCAGACGCGGACGGGGTGAAGCTGCTGGGTGATGCCCCAGTCCACGTGCAGGACCCGGTCCTGCTCGTCCTCGCGGAGAATGTTGGGGCAGTCCTTGCGGTGGACGGTGATGCCCCTGGAGCGGGTGACGAAGCCGACGATTTCGTCGCCGGGCAGAGGGGAGCAGCAAGGGGCGAGGTGGGTGAGCAGGTCACCCACGCCCAGGACCTGAATGCCTGAGGCCGGCGCTGGCAAAGGCGCTGGGTACTCCTCCGTCGGCTGCTCCTGCTGGGGGGTCAGGCGAGCGGTGACCTGGTTGATGGTGATGGAGCCGCTTCCAAGGGCGGCCAGGAAGTCGTCCACGGAGTCGGACTTGAAGTCTCTGGCCAGGGCGGCATCGTCGGCCCTCAGGTTGAGGCGCTTCAGCTCCCGGGCCAGGAGCTGGCGGCCCCGCTGAATGTTGGCGCCGCGCTCCTGGCGGCGGAACCAGGCTCGGATCTTGGCCCTGGTGGTGGCGCTCTTGACGTAGCCTGCATGGGGGTTGAGCCAGTCCAGGCTGGGCCCCCGGGCAATCTTGCTGGTGAGGATCTCGATGGTGTCACCGTTCTGGAGCTGGTAGTCCAGGGGGACGAGCTTGCCGTTGGCTTTGGCGCCAATGCAGCGGGGCCCCAGCTCCGTGTGGACGCGGTAGGCGAAGTCAATAGGAGTGGAGCCCTTTGGGAGTTCCTTGACGTCGCCCTTGGGGGTGTAGACGAAGACCTGGTCGGGGAAAAGGTCGGTCTTGACGTTCTCCAGAAACTCTTCGGTGCCGGTGATCTCCCGCTGCCACTCCAGGAGCTGCCGGAGCCACGCCATCTTCCGCTCGAAAGGGGCGTCCTCCTGGGAGTCCTTCTCCTTGTATCGCCAATGGGCGGCGATGCCGTACTCGGCTATCTGGTGCATGGAGAAGGTCCTGATCTGGACCTCCAGGGGCTTGCCTTCGGGGCCCATGACGTTGGTGTGGAGGGACTGGTAGAAGTTCTCCTTGGGCTTGGCGATGTAGTCGTCGAACTGGCCGGGAAGAGGAGGCCAGAGGGCGTGGACGGTGCCCAGGGCGGTGTAGCAGTCCTGCTTCTCCGGGACCAGAACCCGCAGGGCGAAGAGGTCATGGATGTCGTGGATGTCCTTGCCCTGGGCGGTGTAGGCCTCCATCTTCTCGAAGATGCTGTAGATGTGCTTGGCCCGGCCCGAGACCTTGGCCTTGATCCCCTGGCCCTCCAGCTCCTGGGAGAGGAGGGCGGTGACTCTGGCGACGTACTGCTCCCGCTCCTCCCGCTTGGTGGCCAGGAACCGGGAGATCTCGCGGTACCTGGCGGGCTGGAGGTAGCGGAAGGCCAGGTCCTCCAGGCGCCATTTCAGGTCCCACATGCCCAGCCGGTGGGCCAGGGGCGTGTAGATCTCCAGCGTCTCCTGGGCGATGGCGACGCGGCGCTCTGGCGGCTGGGCCTGGAGAGTGCGCATGTTGTGCAGCCTGTCGGCCAGCTTGATGAGCACGACCCGGAGGTCCTGGGCCATGGCCACCAGCATCTTCCGGAGGGTGGCGGCCTGCTCCTGGGCCTCCTCCTGACTCCTGGGAGCGGCCTCTGCCCCGTCGGCGCTCAGGCGGTCGAGGCGGCGCAGCTTCGTGACGCCGTCCACCAGGCTTGCGATCTCCGGGCCAAACTCCTCCTCCAGTTGCTGGTAGGTGACGCCTGTGTCCTCCATGACGTCGTGGAGGAGGGCAGCGGCCACGGTGGAGGCGTCCAGATGGAGGTCCGCCAGGTAGAGGGCGGTCTCCAGGGGGTGCTGGATGTAGGGCTCACCGGAGAGGCGCAACTGGTCCTGGTGGGCCCGGGCGGCGAACTCGTAGGCACGCTCCACCAGCGCCGTGCGGTCCGGCGGCAGGTACGTGCCGACTTTTGCCAGGAGGTGTTTCACGGTGTACGGCCTGCCTTTAGATCGCCCATCGCTCCAGAGAGGTACGTGTCAGGTCAGTATAGCGGAAAGGGGCCATAGGCTCAACGGCTCGAAAGAGATGTCCCTTGCGGCCTTGACGGGTGATGAAGGAGGTAGCTACACTGGGACTCGACTGGGAGGGCAGCAGTGATTCGCATAGGCATGGACCCCAACATCGTGCAGTTCGGCACGTTCGTCATGAGCTGGCACGGCGTGCTGAGCCTGGTGGCGGTGGTGGTGGCGGTGTGGCTCACGGCCCGGTGGGGGAGGAGAGAAGGCATCGACCCGGAGGCCGTGTACGCTGTGGCAGTCTGGGCCATCATCGGCGGGATCGTCGGAGCGCGACTGCTCCACGTGATTGACAACTGGCAGGACACGTACAGCAAGAACCTGGCGCTGGTGTTCGCCGTGTGGAACGGGGGGATTGCCATTTACGGGGCCATCCTGGGCGGGTTTGTGACGGGGGCCGGGTACATCTGGGGAAGGCAGCTCCTGGGCCGCGCCTACCGTGGGGAGACCCTCGCCTGGCTCAGGGGCCTGGTGGGCGAAAGGATCGCCCGTGGGTACCTGAAGGGAAGGATGTACGCGCTCTTCCAGAAGTTCTCCATAGGGCGTCTGGCGGACGTGACGGCGCCTGCCCTGTTGATAGCCCAGACCATAGGGCGCATCGGCGACGTCATCAACGGCGAGCACTTCGCCAAGACCACGGGCCTGCCCTGGGGGTTCATCTATACGCATGAGACGACGAAGAGACTGTACGAGAGCAACGGCCTGAGTTCCCTCATCCCGACGCACCCGGCCGTCGTGTACGAAATGCTCTGGAACATGGTGGTGCTGGCGGTCATCTGGAAGCTCCGTGGGAGGCTCGCTCCCCCGGGGATGCTCTTCAGCCTGTACCTGATGCTGTACTCACTGGGCCGCTTTTTTGTCCAGTTCCTGCGGATGGACATCCCGTGGTTCCGCGGCCTCACGGAGGCGCACCTGGTCGCCCTGGTGGTCATGGCCATCACCGTCCCCCTGCTGGCCTATCGGGCCAAGTGGGTCCGCCAGCCGGCCGCCACTGGCACGCCTCCCGGCCCTCAGCGCCGGCCCAGGGCCCAGCGCTGAGGCCGCAGGCGTTTCGGTAGAACTCATCTCAAAACCCTCACCCCCTGGCCCCCTCTCCCGTCTCAGGCGGGAGAGGGGGGAGATAACGAATCTGGGGGACACCCCCAGGCCCCTGCCAGAGGGCCGATAAGTCGGCCCTCTGGACTCCCCCAGAAGGAGTTTTGAGACAGGTTCTAGTCTCTCGCGGCCAACTCCCATACTTCGCCGGTGGTCCGCTGTTGCCCCTGACCGTGGGATGGGCGAATAGCGCGAGGGAGGGCCCAAGGGCTGTGCTAAGATGGGGCGCAAGATTGCCCCGGGAGGTGAGCATGGCGCAGGTGGTGGCCGACTACCAGGGCCGGAAGCGCATCGTCTTTACGGCCCGGGAGCGCTCTCTGGTGAACGTCCGAGTGGCCAGGGACGACGGCCCTGTGGGCCTCACCTCGGAGGAGCTCCTGCTGGTGGCGCTGGGGAACTGCACCCTGGGCACGCTCCTGAAGCACGACCTGCTGAAGGAGGTGCCCGTGCGGCACTGCCGGGCCACGCTGGAATCGGACTGGGCGGACGACCCCCGCCGGGTGGTGGCCATCCGGGTCGTCATCGAGCTGGAAGTGGAGGACGCCAAGGTCCGGGGCCGGGAGGACACGCTGCGTCGGGTGGCGGAACGTTGTCCCATCGGCAACACGCTCCGGTCCAGCCCCAGGGTGGACGTGGAGCTGCGCCTGAAGGCGGCGGAGCCCGCGGAGGCCTAATGGGCGCGGGCCCAGGGCCGCAGTGGTGGCCCCGGGGCCTGGGCGGCGAGGGAATGCAGCCGCAGACGTCTGTGGGGTAAGCCTGTGCCACGAGAAGCCACGGCCAGACGAGACAGGCGGTTCTACTACGGATGGGTCATCGTGGCCGTGATGGCCATGGTGGGGGCCGTGGGCCAGGGCCTGGGGATACGCAACTTCGGCCTGTTCATCCGGCCCATGGAGGACGACCTTCGGCAGCGGGGCCTGGAGATCGGCCGGTCCGTGTTCGGCGGAGCTCAGATGGCCGTGGTCAGCACCAGCGCCCTGACCAGCCCCCTGGTAGGCTGGCTCATCGACCGGTTCGGGTCGCGGGTGCTTCTGGTGGCGGCGGCGGCCATCACCGCCGCGGCCCTGGCGGCCCTGGCCCTGGTCACCGAGGCGTGGCACCTGGTGGCGCTGTTCGCCGCGACGGGCCTCATCAGCATCAGCGGCCCCGCGGGTCTGGTGAACAAGGTGCCGGTGGCCAAGTGGTTCGTCCGCAAGCGGGGAAGGGCCCTGGGCCTGGTAGTGCTCGGCAACTCGGTCGGGGGCGTGGTGGTGATGCCCCTGACGCAGGTGTGGATCGAGCAGTTCGGCTGGCAGAAGGCGTGGATGCTGCTGGGGGTGGTGGGGGCAGCCATCATTATCCCCCTCTCGCTGGCGCTGGTACGGCGGCAGCCCGAAGACATGGGTCTTACCCCCGACGGCGAGACCCCCGTGGCGGCGGTGCCGAGGGCGGCTGGAAGCGATGAGTCCAAGATGGACCTTCCAGCGTGGGGTGGAGAGGTCTCCTGGACCCTTGCGGAGGCGGTGAGGACCACGACGTTCTGGCGTCTGGTGCTGGTGTTCACCGTCGAGATGCTGGCCGGGTACAGTGTAGGGGTACACAGGATCCCGCACTTCGCGGACCGGGGCCTGGACCCCCGCTGGATAGCGTACGCGGCGGCGCTGGAGGCGGTGGCCTCGGGCGTAACTACGTTCTCCCTGGGGTTCGTGCTGGAGCGTGTGCCCGTCCGCTTCGTGGGAGCAGGGTGCCTCAGCCTGCTGGGCATCGCCACCTTGCTCACCATCCCTGGGGACAGCTATCTCCTGCTCTTCGTGGCCATGCCCCTCTTTGGGGTGGGGGCCATGGGACAGATCCTGGTCCAGAACCACCTCTGGCCGGACTACTTTGGACGCCGGTACCTGGGCAGCATCCGCGGGGTGGTGTTGCCCTTGACTATCCTCATCGGCAGCAGCGGGGCTCCCCTGGCGGGATACGTGCGCGACTCCACAGGGAGCTATGGCCTCCTCTGGCTCACGGTGGTCGCGCTTCTGGCTGCGGCGGCGACGCTGCTGGCGTTCACTCCCGCGCCTCGGGGGAAGGCTGGCGTCGGCACCGCGAGCGCGAGGGCAGAGGCCGTGCCGCAGCGCCGGCCCTGAGCCTCGGGCACCGGAGGGGGGCAAAGACGAAGTAAAGCGGGCCCCCATGCTCACCCTGGGCCTGTCAAAGCCACGCAACGGGTCAGCCTCGAGACACCGGGCTTAAGTTTGTTCAAGCTCGGCATATCCTGCAGTTCCCCAAAACGCAAGGGGGCATTATAATCCGAGCGAGAGTATTGTGGTCCCTGATCCTAAAGAGGAGAGCATGTCAACCCGCTTTCGACGATAGTCTGGGGGTGCTGTATGGCTGACTTGACTGATATTGTGCTTCATCTGAGTACCGGACGAACCATCGCTTGGATAGGCGCTGGCCCGTCGATCGAAGTCGGTTTGCCAAGCTGGAAGAGCCTAGCTAACGGAGTTCTCGAGGCATGTCGAAGACAACAGCGTCGCAACTTCAGTAAGGTCGAGCGATGGTACCAGGAAGAAAAATACCGGGAGATGCTCAGCGAGGTCTCTTTAGAATACGGCAGGGACTTTCTCCATAACTTGTGCCAAGAACGGTTTCGCGACCCCGGGCAGGAAGGTGTTACATATGGTGCGTTGGCCAACCTCAATTTCCTGGCGTACTTTACGACCAACTATGATGATCTGCTAACCCGCCACCTGGTGAAAGCCGGCAGAGCTGTCAAAGTTTACCTCAACTCTAAAGATGAGTTGGAGTCTGTAGACATAGACACCGTCCCTTCGCTCGTGAAGCTGCACGGGGACTTCTCCAAGCCGGATTCTGTCGTCTTGACACGCGACGACTATCAAAAGTGGTACATCTCAGGAGAAGGTGCGGCGTTTCAAACATTCTTGAAAAATCATCTTGCGCGGGACAGGTTTCTCTTCGTCGGCTACTCCCTAAGCGACCCTGAATTTGTGGCATTTCAAGAAAGATTGGCGATTCATCTGCATAGAAGCGTCAAACCTATCGCACTTCTAGCGAACGTCTCGGATAAGGACGCAGAATACTGGCTTCGCTACTACAACATAGATGTAATGGGCTATCGCGCTCAGGGCAGTGACCATAGCGAGCTAGGGGCAATACTAGAATCGGTAGCCAAGTTCATGTCAGTCGGGCAAGTTGCTGGCCCACGCATCCGTGACGAGGATCTCCGACAGGCTCAGGCCATGTACATGTGGCATCGTTTCAGCCCGACGCGGTCGGGCCAAGCCCCCGTAGATGCGTTCCAGTCAGTTCTTCTCACTCTCCTCGTTGGCGCAGATAAGTCGTTTCAACTAAATGAAATCGCTCAGGTGCTGGCAGATAGTGCAGGTTTCCATGTGAGCCGAGATAACCCAGATCTGCGGATAGCGCTAGAGCGGCTTGTCAATACGGGATGGCTAGTGCAGGAAAACGGTCGTTACCATGTGCCGAATGAGAACGCGCGTGCCATAAGAACGTACGGGCGACAGTTCGACGATCTCATTCAGGTGTTTGGTCAACAACTAGCCATAGACATGATGAAAAGACAGGAGTTAGACGAGGCGTCGGCACGGGAACTTGCCCGAGTAGCACTTGACACACTGATGGACATCTTTGAAACACGCGGTCGCGAGATATTGGGAATGGTTTTCGGCGACGAGCCAGTGAGCCCATCTGGCGCTGTCGAACTCGTTCAGACCATTTGGCGCAGAAGCAATGAAATATCAGAGCCGACAGCCCGGGCAGGGCTGGTCTCGTTTGTATTAGATGTACTCACCAAACCTTCGGGCATATACGAGACTGTTCTTACTTACTTGGCCAAGGCTTTTTTCTGTATTCAAGCACTTCGCATTGATCCTGGTGTGAAAAGGCTCGTCGGTGAGGTGGTCGCTCAAAGAGCGCTCATTCTGGACGATAACGTCTTGATACCTCTCATAGCGAATGGGGAGGAGCGCAACCTGCTTATGCGTCAGTCGATTGACGCGGCACGCAAAGCAGGACTTGCACTATACACAACACAACGATTCGTCGAAGCCGTGCGCCGGCACGCCAATTGGGCATTCGACCTCGTAAATAAGTTTGGCACACAATCTGCAGAAGTGATGAACGCCGCGTTGGGCCAAGCCGGCTACGAGGCAAACGCGTTCCTGAAGGGGTTCGTAAATGAGGACCCAACTAACCGAGACCGCGATTTTCCCGCATACCTTCAGGCCTGCTTCGGTGGCAGCTATGGTAGAGTCCAGGAGTTCAGGCCGTGGTTCAAGGAAGAATTCGGAGTAACGCGCCTTGAACAGAGCCAACTGCACCATATTATTGCAGCACGGCAAAGGGATTACGAAGAGGCCAAGCAGCAACTGCAATCGTGGAACAAGACCAGGGAGGAGACTGAAAGGAAAAGCGCTACGAGAATCGAAAGCGAAGCCGAAGCCTTCCTACTCGTCACGGAATGGGACGCAGCCAAGAAAGTGATACCCGACTTAAACGGCTCAAGGGCTAGTTTTGTTACTACCGGATCCAGCGTTGTGCGCCTTATCAAGGCCCACGGGGCCACTCGTGGTAAGATGGCGGTAGTTAGCCCGCAGGGGCTGTGGGAGATACTTACAAGACTCGACGAGTCAGGTCAGGTTGAGGTCAGTTTCCGCTCGTTGATGATGTCCTCCTATTTTCGCATGGCTCCCCACTTTGTAGACAGGGATAAGTATTGAGACTTCTTTGGGCCTGTCATAAACAAAGCCAAAGCGGACTTCGAACAAGTACGCCGAGTCCTCGAAGACCTCCTCGAAATGGACCTAAGTGGGGGATTACTGGATGACACGCCACGGGAGGAATGGCCTAACGTGGTGGCGGTGCTTCAAGACACTGCTGCCCGAAAGGCGGCAGGCCAGAGGCGTGACCTCGACGAAGTTCTAAGAGAGAACGAGCAAATTCGCACTCTGCTGAATGAGTATCAGGAGCGCGAGCGAAGGCGTCGCGAGTTCGCCGCAAGGCAGAGAAGACAGAAACAAGCTAGAGCTTCTCGTCCTCGGCCATCGTAAAGCCGTGCGTGTATTCCGGATGTGATCTTCCAAGGCGCCTGCTCTGCAGGTATTGCCTAGGTCATCCTCCCTTAACCCGTCCAATCCCTGTTTGCGGGCCCAAAGATAGTGCAGGTACTCCTGAGCTTGAAGTCTCCCACCCCACCATGTCACCCTGAGTCCCGATACATCGGGACGAAGGGTCTGGGGGGGAAGGGGTTGGGTGTCCCGTCCCCAGATTCTTCGCTTCCCCTTCGTTCCACTCAGGGTTTCAGCTCAGAATGACACCACAGGTGTTGCCCGGCTTGTCCTCCCACAAGGTCGCCCTGAGCCTGTCGAAGGGCGAGCGGGCAAGCCCCAGGGGCCCCATCATGGACGCCGGAACGCCTCGGGGTTGGCGCAATGGGGAGGGAGCCGTCCCTCCAGGGCGGCCAGGAGGTTCTCCGCCGCCAGGACCGCCATCCTCGTGCGCGTGGCGTGGCTGGCGCTGGCGATATGAGGGGTGATGACCACGTTGGGGAGGGCCAGCAGGGGGTCCTGGGGCGAGATGGGTTCGGGGTCGGTGACGTCCAGGGCGGCAGCGGCGATCACCCCGTCCCGCAGGGCCTGGTAGAGGGCCCGCTGGTCCACTACCGGCCCGCGGCTGGTGTTCACCAGCATGGCCGTGGGCTTCATCGAGGCGAGCTCCCTCTCGCCGATGAGATGGCGTGTCTGAGGTGTCAGGGGCACGTGCAGGGTGAGAAAGTCCACCTGCGGCAGGAGCTCCTTTAGCCCTGGTGCCCAAGTGAGGGGGAGGTGGCGCTCCTCTTCGTGCTTCCGGGTCCTGGAGAAGTAGACCAGGCGCATTTCGAAGGCCAGGGCCCGCCGGGCTACCTCCAGGCCGATCTGTCCCAGGCCCGCGATGCCCAGTGTCTGGCCTGCCAGGTCGCGGCCCAGGAAGGCCATGGGGTGCCACGTCTTCCACGCCCCCTGGTGCACATACCGGTCCGACTCCACGACGCGGCGGGCCGACGCCAGCAGCAGGGCCATGGTGAACTCGGCGCAGGTCTTGACGAGCACCCCCGGCGTGCGGCCCACCAGGACCCCCCGGCGCGTTGCCTCGGCCACGTCCACGTTGTCGGTGCCGGTAGCCACGTTGGAAACCACCTTGAGCCTTGGCGCGGCATCCAGCAACGCGGCGTCCACCCGGTCGGTGAGGGTGGTCAGCAGGCCCACGGCGTCCCTGGCCTTCTCCCGGAGTTCGCCGGGGGAGGGAGGCAGTTCGCCTTGCCACACCTCCAGGTCGGTCCCAGCTCGGAGGAGCTGGAGGGCGGCATCGGGCACGGTACGGGTGACGAAGACGCGGGGTCGCTCCATGGGCTTGCCCCTTCCTTGAGCTACGGTGCGGTATTGTACCCATTCGGCGACTGGCCGGCTATAGCGGGTGGCCGGGGGAGCGCAGCCCTGTGCTATACTGGCGTGACCTTTCTGGATTCAGGCTGCCATGACGCTTCTGCTCAGGGAAGAAGACGTGCGCGCGGTGCTCTCCATGGAGGCTTGCCTTGCCGCCGTGGAGGAGGCGTTCCGACAGCGGGCCGGGGGCCAGGCCGTCGTCCGGCAGCGCACGCGCATGCCCATGCCCGGGGGTCTCCAGACCGTGATGGGTGGTTGGGTGGGTGGCCCCATCAATGCCTACGGCTTGAAGGTGTACGGCGGGCCCAGGAAGCCGGGTGTCCCCGCCACGGGCATGGTCGTCCTCCTCTACGACGGTGAGGCGGGCCGCCTCCTGGCGGTGGTGACTGCGGACCGGCTGGGCCAGATGCGGACCGGTGCTGCCAGCGGCGTCGCCACCAAGTACATGGCCCGGTTGGACGCTACCACCGTGGGCATCATCGGCACGGGGTACCAGGCCGAGACGCAACTGGAGGCGGTCTGCCGCGTCCGTCCTATCCGGCAGGTGTGGGCCTACAGCCGCACGCCGGAGAAGCGGGAGGGCTTCGCGCAGCGCATGGCCCAGCAGTTGGCCATCCCCGTCACGGCGGTCCCTTCGGCGGAGGCCGCCGTCAGGGAGGCCGACATCGTCGTCACCATCACCTCGTCGCGGCAGCCCGTCATGGAGGGGGCCTGGCTTGCTGAGGGTACCCACATCAACGCCGCCGGGACCAACCACTATCTCCGCCAGGAGGTGGATGGCGAGGCTATTCGCCGCGCTGCCCTCGTCGTCGTGGACGACCTGCCACAGGCCAGGGCGGAGTGTGGCGAGCTGATGGCCGCCGTCGAGCGGGGGGCGCTGCTGTGGGAGCAGGTCCACGAGCTGGCCGACGTGGTGGTGGGACGAGTGCCTGGAAGACCGGACGCCCGCGCCATAACCCTGTTCGAGTCTCAGGGCATAGGGATCGAGGACGTGGCCGCGGCGAGGGTGATCTACGAGGCAGCGCGAGGGCGGGGGCTAGGGCAAGAGGTACCGCTGTAGGCTCTGGCTACTTGTCCAGCCAAACGGTGGCGAAATCCGTATGGGTGTGGCCGTCCTCGGGAGGGATGACGAGACCCTTCACATACGTGCGGTAGGGGACGACCTGGATCGTGATAATGGTGCGCGTCTGCGCTAGCGCATTTGTTGGAAGAGGTGTCACCATGGCCGTCAAAGCCAAGCTCAATCTCAAGCACCGCAGCCGGGAGATCACGGAGGGGCATGAGCGAGCTCCCGCCCGGTCCATGCTCCGGGCCATGGGCCTGGACGACGCGGCCCTGGGGCGCCCCTTCATCGGCGTGGCCCACATGGGAGGCGACATCACGCCGTGCAACTTCCACCTGGGCCGCCTGGCCGACCGGGTGAAGGAGGGGGTGCGCGCCGCCCGCGGCACGCCCTTCGAGTTCAGCACCATCACCGTCAGCGACGGCATCTCCATGGGCACCGAGGGGATGAAAGCCTCCCTGGTGAGCCGGGAGGTCATCGCCGACTCCATCGAGCTGGTGGCCCGGGGCGCCTGGTTCGATGGCCTCATCGTCATCGGCGGCTGCGACAAGAACATGCCCGGCGCCCTCATGGCCATGGCGCGGCTGAACATCCCGTCGCTCTTCCTCTACGGAGGCACCATCCTCCCGGGCCGTTACAAGGGCAAGGACATCAACATCCAGGACATGTTCGAGGCCGTGGGCGCTTACTCCCGAGGCAGCCTCTCCCTCCAGGAGCTCCAGGCCATGGAGCGCGTCGCCTGCCCGGCGGAAGGCTCCTGCGCCGGCCTCTTCACCGCCAACACCATGTCCTCGGCCATCGAGGCCCTGGGCATGTCCCTCCCGGGCGACGCCTCCATTCCTGCCGTGGACCCCAGGAAGGCCGAGGAGTGCCAGCGGGCTGGCCGGGCCGCCCTCGGGCTCCTGGAGCGGGGCGTCCGGCCCAGAGACGTTCTGACCAGGGAGGCCTTCGAGAACGCCATCACCGTGGTCCTGGCCATGGGGGGCTCCACCAACGCCGTCCTCCACCTCCTTGCCATCGCCCACGAGGCGGGGGTTTCGCTCACCCTCGATGACTTCGACCGGATCAGCCGGCGCACCCCCTATATTGGCAACATGCGACCGTCTGGCAAGTACGTGATGGCGGACCTGGACAAGGTGGGCGGCGTGGCGCTGGTGATGAAACCCCTCCTCCAGGCTGGCCTCCTCCACGGCGATGCCCTCACCGTCAACGGCAAGACGCTGCGCGAGAACGTGGAGCAGGCCCAGGTGGTCGAAGACCAGGAGATCGTCTATCCCCTGGAGAGGCCCCGGGCCCCCACGGGCGGCCTGGTCGTCGTCAAGGGGAACCTGGCGCCCGAGGGAGGGGTCATCAAGGTGACCGAGGGCCAGCACCTCCAGCAGCGGGGTCCCGCAAGGGTCTTCGACAAGGAGGAGGAGGCCTTCGCCGCCGTCCAGCGCCGGGAGATCAAGGCCGGTGACGTGGTGGTGATCCGCTACGAGGGGCCCAAGGGCGGCCCGGGCATGCGGGAGATGCTGGCGGTCACCGCCGCCCTGGTGGGCCAGGGCCTGGGGGCGCAGGTGGCCCTGGTCACCGACGGTCGCTTCTCTGGGGCCACCCATGGCCTCATGGCGGGCCACGTGGCCCCCGAGGCGGCTGTGGGTGGGCCCATCGCCCTCCTCCGAGACGGCGACACCATCACCGTGGACGCCGTCAATCGGAAGCTGGAGGCGGAGGTCTCGCGGGACGAGCTAAGGGGCCGCAAGAAGGAGTGGAAAGCGCCGCCACCCAACTACGCGACCGGGGCGCTCGCCAAGTACGCGAAGCTGGTCGGCTCCGCCGCCCAGGGCGCGGTGACGGGGTGAGGGAATTCCGCGCTGAACCCTTTTTGTACCTGCTCATCGTTGGATAAGCAATGACCTTCAACTGGCCCATTAACCTGTTCAAAGGAAGGATCGGCGAAGCAGTAGTCGAGGCTGTTCTTTCAGAGTTTGGATACCTGGTCAAGAGAAACGGCAGTGAGTTTCGTCGTAGGAACTCGCCGTCGCGGAATGGCGGCTTACTCACTGCCAGACCTGACCTAGAGGTCACAGACCCACAGGATAACCACGTTATTTTTGTAGAAGTCAAGGTGAGATCTGCCCGGCCAATGAGCATCCCCATTGACCCACAGCGGTTACTGACATTGCAGCAGCATTTCCCAGGTACCATCCTCGTCTTCGTCTCATCCTATGACGGAAGTGTGAACTGTAGAAAAGTCGATGAAGTGGATGTAAGCCATCTCCATAGAGCGAAGAACGGCCTCTGCCAGCTTGACCTTCTGGACAATGCATGGCAAGCAATCTCTCACTATTTCCCTCTTGTCAGACCAGGTCGTCGATTAACGCGCTTGTGGCTTCGTTTAGAAGAAGAACTGCACTTATTTGGAGAGAGAAGAATTCGATTCCCAGGCAACCACGAGTTATTTGAGGAAGAGAAAGAAGCACTCATATGCTTCCTACAGGACCACTGGATTCCCGAGATGCTCGCGTATGATATCGTACTTCCACCCCAGCTTGACAACCTGCCGTTGGACCAACTCCGGCAGATGGCGCTTGCAGTTCACCGTTTTGGGCTGGCACTCAAGCTACACGGCATAGAGAATGTGCAAGCATTGGAGTTCTTCAGGACAATCGAATGGGCAAGCGGGAACCTAGGTGAACAATGGGCCTCTCTCGATCTCAGGGCAATTAGATCGTCCTTGGCCAAAGATAAGAGTGCACTCGCCCAGTTTGATGCTCTGGTTCAGCAACTCATGAACCAGGCCCAACACCCTAAGCCAGGTTTGTGGTTTTTAGAAGAGCTGCTGAAATTCGTGCCTCCCGAGATTGGGCGTGCATTTCTTTCTGGGCCAAGTTCAATGGATCAGGTGGAGATCGACCTACGCACGGCATTGGCTCTGGCACGCAAAAGGAATCGACTGGATTATGTACCGCAGTGATTAGCTGGCCGAGATCAGCGGCCATTTTCGGTCGCGGGTCTCTGAGACAGGTTGCTTGCAGTGGCTGAATTAGTTGAATAGGTAGTCTGTGTCATTGAGAGGTACCACAGACCATAACATGATAAGAGAAAGGATCATCTACACCTGCACTCTAGCGCCGCTGGGAAGAACCCGTCGAAAGAGGAGGACCTATGGCATGTCCGGTCTGTAACGGCGAACACACCTCTAGACCCCGCCAGTGTCTGCAAGCAGCTACTCTCGACCATGTGGGCCGCTGTGGCATCAGCACGGAGCACTTAGACGACTGTTTGCTACAACGGCTGATCGTGTACGTAGAGGCTCATCCTCAATGGAAGAAGGCAACCGGTCCGAAGAATCCGTAAGGATAGCTACTTGATGCTGCACCCTTCAGGGTGCCGTAGCAGGCTGCTGAAAAGGGG
>JACQOS010000037.1 GCA_016202425.1 Chloroflexota bacterium | reverse complement strand
GTCTTGCCGTAGCCCACGTCCCCGCACACCAGCCGGTCCATGGGCCTGGGTAGCTCCATCTCCCGTTTCACCTCGCCTATGGCCTTGACCTGGTCGGGCGTCTCCACGTAGGGGAACGAGTCCTCCAGCTCCCGTTGCCAGGGAGAGTCAGCGGCCAAGGGGATGCCCTGGGCCACTTCCCGAGCGGCGTAGAGGGCCAGGAGCTCCTGGGCCATCTCCTGGGTGGAGCGCCTGACCCGCTCCTTGATCCTGAGCCACTCCTGGGTCCCCAGGCGGGTCAGCGAAGGGGGCTCGTCGCCCGACGCCACGTATCGGGCCACCCGGTCCAGGTGGTCCGTGGGGACGTACAGCTTGTCGTCTTCGGCGTACTCCAGGACCAGGTACTCGCGTGCCTCCTCGTCGTGCTCCAGCGTCGTGGTGCCAGCGAACCGCGCGACGCCGTGGTCAATGTGGACCACGTAGGAGCCGGTCACCAGCTCTTCCAGGGCGACCTCTCGGGCGGCCCCGCGGGTGCGCCTGGGCCGGGAGACCTTGACGGTGCCAAAGAGCTCGCCATCGGTGAACAGGGCGACGGCGCCGGTGGCAGAAGAGGAGACCCATCCCTCCCCCAGGGAACCCCGGACCAGGGTCACCGACCCGGGCGGAGGGAGCGCCTCCAGCCGCTCTACCACGAGGGACGCCAGGTCCCGCTCCGCCATCACCTCCTGAAGGCGCTGGGCATGGTTGGTCACCGCCAGGACCCGCTCGCCGCGCTGCATGCGCCCCAGCGCCTCTTGAAGGAAAGCGTCCAGGCGCCCCCAAAAGGAAGGTGCCTGGACGAACACGAGGTCGGACGAGCCGTCCTCCGCCCAGCGAGACAGGTGCAGCCGCTTCTGGGCCCGAGCGAGCCTTCCCGCAACGTCGTCCCAGCCCCAGTAGGGCGAAGGGAACCCACCGGGGACCTCCCCCCGCTCGACTTTGAGGGTCCGCAGTTCCCAACTTCTTCGGTCGAGGTCCCGAGATGCCTCCTCTACCTCGGCCGGCTCGTCCAGCACCAGGAGGCCCTGGGACGGGAGGAAGTCCAGGAGGGAGGAGCCGTTGAACAGACCGGTGTAGAAGGTGGTCTCCTCCACGGCCTGTCCCGAGAGGAGGAGGGAGAGCTCCTCTTCCATGCCCTGGCGCACCGTGGCCCGACACCTGCTGTAGTCCAGGGAGCGAATGACATCCTCGACGCTCCGGCGGTCCGCCACCGCGGGCAGCACCTCCTGGGCAGGGACGAGCGACACCAGCTCCACCGGGCCGAGGGAGCGCTGGGTCCCGGGGTCGAAAGCCCTAAGGCCCTCCACCACGTCGCCCCAGAGCTCCAGGCGGATGGGCAGGGCGGCGGTGGGCGGGAAGACGTCCACGATGCCACCCCGCCGACTCATGGTGCCCGGCATCTCCGTGTGGGGCTCCATGCGGTAGCCCAGGGAGGCCCAGTGGGCCAGGAGACCCTCCAGGGAGATGCGGTCACCCCGGCGGACCATGGAGTAAGGGGAGGCATCGGGCAGGAACTTCGCCGGGGGCAGGGTCTTGACCGCCACTCCCAGGGCCGAGGTGACCACCAGGGGAGGTGGGCCGTGCCCGGCGTCCGCCGCGAGAGCGGCCAGCGCCTTCAGACGCTGGTGCACGGAGGCCAGGTCCTGCGCCAGCCGCTCGAAGGGGAGGGCTTCAAGCTCCACGAAGTGATGGATGGGCGCATCTTCGCCCCAGTAGGCGAGAACGCGGTCGTAGAGGCGGCGGGCGTCTTCCGGCTTGGGGCATACCACCAGCACAGGGACGTTCAGGGCCCGCCAGAGGGCGCCGATGAAGAGCGGCTTGGCCGCCTGAAGGATGGAGGCCCGTCGCTGCCCGCCTGCCTGGAGGGCCTGGGCCAGCCCCTGGAAGGGGGCATGGTCTGCGAAGATGTCCGCCAACCCGCTGAGCATGGTCTCGTGCGTAGACTCCAACGCCCAAAGGGGCTAGGGACAAGAGCCCTAGCCCTCGGTGCACTATTATACCAACGCGACCACACCTGCGAGGCCCGCCCCCCATTGCCGCGTTCCCCTTTACTGCGTTAGAGTAGCCGTAACTTTGCCGGGAGGGCCTCGTATGGCAACCAAGACACACCCTCTGGAGGGCGTCCTCCGCCGCCGGGTGAAAGGGGAGGTGCGCTTCGATCCCTACTCGCGGGCCATGTACAGCACCGACGCATCCCTCTACCAGATGGAGCCGGTGGGCGTGGTGATCCCCCGGGATGAGGAGGACGTGATTGCGGTGGTGGAGAGCTGCGCCGAGGCGGGTGTCCCGGTCCTGCCCCGGGGTGCAGGCACCAGCCTGGCCGGCCAGACGGTGAACCACGCCGTGGTGCTGGACTTCAGCAAATACCTGCATCACGTCCTGGAGGTAAGTCCGGAGGAGCGGTGGGCCAGGGTCCAGCCGGGCATCACGCTGGACGCTGTCAACCAGGCGGTGGGCCAGTACGGGCTCCACTACCCGCCTGACCCGACGACCACCAGCCGGGCCACCGTTGGGGGTGGCATCGGCAACAACTCCTGCGGCGCCCACTCCATCGTGTACGGCAAGACCTCCGACCACGTGAAGGAGATCCAGGTGGTCCTCTCCAATGGGCAGGCCACCGTCTTCCGCCCTCTTGAGGGCGAGGCGCTCGAAAAGAAGCTCGCCAAGCAGGGGCTAGAAGGCAGCATCTACGCCAACGTGCTGCGCATCGTCCAGGAGCAGCGGGAGGAGATCCAGCGGCGGTTCCCCAAGGTGATGCGGCGCGTTTCCGGCTACAGCCTGGACGCCTTCTTGAAGCCTGGTCCTGTAGACATGACCAAGCTGGTGGTGGGCTCGGAAGGGACGCTGGTGGTGGTGACGGAGGCAAAGCTGAACCTGGAGCCACTGCCCAAGATGCAGGCCGTGGGAGTGCTCCACTTCCGTGACCTTCTGGAGTCCATGGAGGCCACGGTGGCGACCCTGGAGCACCGCCCCGCAGCGGTGGAGCTGGTGGACAAGACGATCATCCGGCAGGCCCGGATGCTTCCTGGCTTTGCTCGCCGGATGACCTTCCTGGAAGGGGAGCCGGAGGCGGTGCTGGTGGTGGAGTTCTTCGGCGACTCGGAGGCGGAGCTGCGGGCGAGGCTGGACCGGCTGGAGGAGGACATGCAGCGCAGGCGGCTCGGGTACGCCTGCGTGCGGGCCATGGGTCCAGCCCAGCAAGCAGACGTGTGGGCGGTCCGCAACAACGGCCTGGGGCTGCTCATGAGCGTGAAGGGAGACGCCAAGCCCCTCCCCTTCGTGGAGGACAGCTCCGTGCCCCCGGAGCGGCTGCCCGAGTACGTCCGTCGCTTCGGTCAGATCGTCCAGGACCACGGCACCTCCGCCGCCTACTACGCCCACGCCAGCGTCGGCTGCCTGCACATCCGGCCCGTCATCAACGTCAAGACCCAAGAGGGGGTGGAGAGGCTGAAGTCCATCTCGGCGGCCGTCAGCGACCTGGTGAAGGAGCTGGGCGGCTCCCTCTCCGGCGAGCACGGCGACGGCATCTCCCGGGGGATGTGGATGGAGAAGATGTTCGGAACGCCGCTCTACAACGCCTTCCGGGAGGTGAAGCGCACCTTCGACCCCAAAGGGACCATGAACCCTGGCAAGATCGTGGACTGTCCGCCCATCGAAAAGTATCTGCGCATCGGGCCCAACTACCGGGCCATGGAGGTCAAGACGGTCTTCGACTTCACCGCCGACGGCGGCTACGCGCGGTCGGTGGAGCTGTGCAACGGCGTGGGCGCCTGCCGGAAGCTGAGCAACGGAACCATGTGCCCTTCCTACATGGCGACCCGGGAGGAGGAGCACTCCACCCGCGGGAGGGCCAATGTCCTGCGGTCGGTGCTCTCGGGCCTGCTGCCGGCGTCGGAGTTCGCGAGCAAGCGGCTCTACGAGGTGCTGGACCTGTGCCTGGAGTGCAAGGGGTGCAAGGGGGAGTGTCCGTCCAATGTGGACATGGCCAAGCTGAAGTACGAGTTCCTTCATAAGTACTACCAGGCCCACCGGAGGCCCCTGCGGGCCCTCCTCTTTGCCCATGTCAACACCCTCAACCGATGGAGGGGGCGCCTCGGTCCCCTGGCGAACCTGGGCACCGGCGACCCGGTGAGCCGGTGGCTGCTGCACACGCTCCTGGGCATCCACCGGAACAGGCGGCTGCCGCCCATCGCTGCGACCACGTTCCCCGAGTGGTTCCGGCGTCGCAACGGCGCCGCCCGCCCAGCAGGGGCCATCAGAGGCCAGGTGGTGCTCTTCCACGACACCTTCACGGACTACCACCAGCCGCAGGTGGGCATCGCCACGACGGAGCTGCTGGAGGCAGCGGGCTACGAGGTGGTGCTGGCCGACCAGGTCTGCTGCGGCCGCCCCATGATCTCCAAGGGGATGCTGGAGCAGGCCCAGGAGCACGCCCGCATCAACGTGGCGAGACTGCACGCCTACGCCAGGCAGGGCATCCCCATCGTGGGATGCGAGCCGAGCTGCCTCCTGGCCCTCCGGGACGACTACCTGGACCTGCTGCCTGGCAGCGAGGAGGCCAGGAGCGTGGCAGCCAGCACCTTCCTGCTGGACGAGTTCCTGGTGAAGCTGCACCGGGATGGGCAGCTAACTCTGCGGTTCCGAGAGACGCCTGGGCGGTTGCTCTTCCACGGCCACTGCCACCAGAAGGCGCTGGTGGGGACGGCGGCCTCCCTGGCGGCATTGCGGCTCATCCCGGGGCTCCAGGTGGAGGAGGTGAACTCCGGCTGCTGCGGCATGGCCGGGGCCTTCGGGTACGAGCAGGAGCACTACGACATCTCGATGAAGATCGGAGAGGAGCGGCTCTTCCCGGCGGTGCGGTCGGCGCCCGAGGCGCGCGTCGCCGTCACGGGCTTCTCCTGCCGCCACCAGATCGAGGACGGCACCGGCCGGAAGGCGCTGCACGTGGCGGAGGTGCTGAGGGAGGCACTGGGATAGGCAATGCTCGTCACCCGCTCAGGGCTGCGCGGCGAGACGAGGCAGAGCCAGTCCGGCGAGCACACGTTGCTCCGTCAAACTCAGTCGGAAGATCTCCACCGTACGCTTCGCCGAAGCCTCGTGTTCGTCACGCTCACCATAGGCTCTCCCTTGCCGTTGCTGTTAGTGCTTCCCGGCCTGGATAATATCAAGAACTTTTGAGGTCACACCCTCTTGGCCCGGCCATTAGCAACATCTACCAAGTAGACAGCATCGATATTGGACAAAAGAGTCTGATCGATGCTTTTCAGCACTTGTGCAACAACGTTGGGCTTCCACCTGATATGCGAGTCCAGCAACAACACTGTCTCCGAAGCCCCCTTCCGGTGGGCCTCACGCATTTGTTCGTTTGGCTTGGCGCCTCTCCCGCCCCGAGCATCAAAAATTCCCAACAAAGCCCGCTCAAGCGCTGAGTCTACCACGAATGCTTGACCTTCACTGGCCCCAATCTCCACAGAGCACCCACTATCCTCCAGTTTGACAACGAGTAGATCCTCAGGAGGACATATCACCCTCCAGATGCCCTGTTCACGCCAGAGGTTCTGATCATTTGTGGGTGGCTTGGTTGGCCAGCCTTGAAATCTGGCAGCAATTGCTGGTCCTAAGTTTGTTTCACTTTCACTCGCCTGATTCTGTACGGTCTCAAACAGAGCCTCTACGAATGCTCTAACCAGCCTCCTGCCATCTGCTTGGTCAAAGGTCCATGGAATGGACGTCGTTATGGCGAATTCACCTTGAAGCTTTCCTTGCAGTTGTCGGGTAACTCTAGTGCAGAATGCCGACCAATCGTTAATCTGTCTCCGATCCTCAGGGATCAACAGAGCCTTCACTTCGAGGGCGCGCCAGTCCGGACGCCCTTTGACCCTAGCAACGAATTCCCACCTTAGCTGTCCCTGCAGTTCCGGGAAGACCTCCTCGGCCCTGTGCAACTCGTAACTAACTCCACGCTGCGGGCCAAGCCAGTTCAAAAAAGTTTGGGCGCAAGCCGTTTCTTGCTCTTGTTGACTCCGTTCGCGCTCTTGGGCGTTCATACCTTTAGCAACCTAATAGGGAGGGCAACGGACTAACTTGCTTGCAAAAAGCTGCCCGGCCCGGATTCGAACCAGGGTCAGGGGACCCAGAGCCCCCTGCGCTACCACTGCACCACCGGTCAACGAGGGTCCAAAGCTGAAGAACTGACGGGGTCTCCTGCTTTGCCACCCAAAGGCATCGTAGCTGCGGCTGCGGAGTTGTGTCAACCGCAGGAGAACGCGCGGGTCTCCCAGCAGGCTGCTGAAAAAGGGGAGTCCAGAGTCCCGAGAGTCGGGACGGAGCCTGCCC
>JACQOS010000038.1 GCA_016202425.1 Chloroflexota bacterium | reverse complement strand
CAAGGAGGATTACCACCACACCAAGAGCCGCCAGGGACAGCTCGGGTGAAAGCAGGTACACATCGTGAAGGGTCATGCTACTCCCACCTCGAAGAGGGTGTTTTCAAAGGGATGCACTACATTGCGAATTGTCTACCCCCTCTCTGACTCTCCCCCGTGCCACGGGGGAGAGAAATCCCTTCCCCCGCTCGCGGGGGAAGGTTAGGATGGGGGTGCAGGAGCCAGGGACTGCTCTTATGGATAACTGAAAGGCCCTGCCGCTCAACGCCTCCTGTATACTGGTGACGCCATGTCCCTTACCATCTCCGCCACCGCGCTGGCCCAGTTGGCCCAGACCGGGGCCTGCCTCCGCTGCTTCTGGGTGAAGCTCAAGTCGAAGCGGCTCCCGTACCAGCAGTTCCCGGGCATCTTCAGCTCCATTGATCGCTACGTCAAGCAGGTGACCCGGCGCCACTTCGACCACGCGGGCAAGCTGCCCGACTGGTTTCCCCCAGTGGGCCAGGTCATCACCCTGCCGCCGGTGCCCCACTTCACCAGGTTTCGGGTCACAGAGCCCGGCACTGACGTAACGTTGCGAGGGGAGCCGGACGTTGTGGTCCAGCTTCCGGGCCCTACCTATCACATCCTGGACTACAAGACCGCGCGTCTGAGCGAAGCTGCCACAGGGTTTTTCCCTGTATACCAGGCGCAGCTCAACGCCTACGCCTATATCGCCAACCGCACCTTCTTCTCACCGGTGTCGGGCCTGGGCCTTCTCTACCTGGACCCGGACACCAACGTGGATGCGGACCCCAGTCTCCTGGCCAGGACTGGCCAGGAGTTCCTCCTGGGCTTCACCCCCCACCTGAGGCCGGTGCCGCTGGAGCACGACAGCTTTGTGGAGGGCCTCCTGGCACAGGCCCGCTCCCTCTACGAGCGGCCCACGCCTCCCCCTTCCAACCCAGGATGCACCGACTGCCAGGCCATCGAAGAGCTTTTCCGCCTGGCCGGGACCGCAGGCGGGCCATCCTGAACCCTGGCGCACCCGTCGCCCAGGGAGAGACCTGCCCTGAGCCAAGCCGAAGACTCTTCGAGCCGAAAGAGGGTGAGGGGGGTCCGAACAGCTTCTAGGCCCGTTCCCGAAAAAGGCCCCAACTTGTCATTGCGAGGAGTCCCGTGGGAATCGGGACGACGAAGCAATCCGGAAGAGGGGTGGACCCCCGCAGCCAGATTGCCACGCCCCGATTTCATCGGGGCTCGCAATGACATGACAGCGAACTTCAGGGACTCTACACTAGGCCCGGCCGGCAACCACCAAGGGCGCTGGTAGCTCGCTCCCGTCCGGCTGAGGGCCCGCCGCACTCGACGCCTCCACTGTCTGGGCATTGTGGATAGCCAGCCCAATGATGTGGCCGAGGCTGGAGAGGAGGGCTACGTCCTCCTTGGGGATGGGTCGCTGGTCAGAGCTGACCACCAGCATCCCCAGCAGGCTGTCCGCGAACCGCAGGGGGGTCACCGCGTGGAACACCATGCCCCACGGGGCGAGCATGTCACCGAAAAATCTCATGGACGGCGGGAGGGCAGGCCGATGGAAAAGGGCGATGGGTAGCTCGAGATATCTGGACAGGGAATCGTCCACCTTGACGATGTGGACGCGGGTCGCCTGCGGGCCGCCTGGGGTCTCTCCCGCCGCCAAGTTCATCGTCCTGGCGCTGGCGTCGTACAGGTAGAGGACGAAGGCCCGCCCATGCACGTGCGCAGCGATGCCTCGGAGGACCTGGGAGACCGTGGACGACACACCGAGGGCACCCCGCACCGTTTGGGACACCGTGCTCAGGGCGATGAGCCTGTTGAGCGTGGCCTGCCGCTCTCTCCACGCGTGCTGGGCCCGCTCCGCTTGCACGGCCACGCGTTCCAGGAGGTACACCAGGAACGCGCCTGTTGCCAGCATCACCACGACCTCGATGCCCCGGTCCCTGAGCTCGTTGGGAGAAGGCGCTCGGCCAAACACGTAGGGAGTCAGCAAGTAGGGGACCGAGGCCACCAGGGTCGCCGCTAGCATCACCGCACCCCCCTTCCACCGGAACCGGTGAGCGGCAGCGGCGATGATGACCAGGAACTCCACCTGGTGGAGGGCGTGAAGATTGAAGTACGGGAGGCCGCGCAGCATGGGCCGGAGGGATTCGATGTACATGGCGTAGTGGATAGCGCTATGGGCGATGGCCGCCCCGGCCAGGAGCCAGAAAATGGGGTCCCGGAGGAGCCTCTTGGCCTGGGCCCACGGTGGCCGCTCTCCCCTTCGCGCCCCTTGTTGGCGCGGCTCCACTCCAACAGCTACGGCCTGTTCCGTCGTCATGGTGTTGCCCCCCTGCACCTTAGAGTGGTGTTCCTGAAATACGCTCACGAATTGTCATTGCGAGGAGTCCCGAGGAAATCGGGACGACGAAGCAATCTGGAAGAGGGGTGGACCCCCGCAGCCAGATTGCCACGGCCCTCCGGAGCCTGTGGTGAGGAGT
>JACQOS010000033.1 GCA_016202425.1 Chloroflexota bacterium | reverse complement strand
GGGGGACACCCCCAGACCCCCGCCATCCCGACCCGTCGGGATGGACTCCCCCGAGACGAATTTCCGAACCACTTCTAGGCCGACTCCGGCTCGATGAGGCCGTAGTTGCCGTCCCGCCGCCGGTAGAGGACGTTGTGCTCCTGGGTCGCGCTGTTGAGGAAAAAGAAGAACGAGTGCCCCAGCAGCTCCATCTGGGTGGCCGCCTCCACCACGGTCATCGGCTTCAGGGCAAACCGCTTGACACGCACCAAGTTGCCAGGGGCGTCATCGCCTTCTGGCTCGGCGGGCATCTCCTCCTCGGCCCCTGGCGCCGGCGAGGGGGCGGCCGAGCGGACCGAAGCGCCTCGGCCCAGGCCCTTGGCCCTCAAGTTCCGGTAGTGCCGCCCCTTGTACCTCAGCACCTGGCGGTCCAAGGCATCGGCCGCCGCGTCCACGGCGGCCACCACCGTCAGCGCCCGCTCTTCAGCCCTCAGCACCGTATCGTTCAACGTCAAGGTGAGCTGCACCACCATCTGGTCCTGGGAAGCGCGGGTCCGCTCCCGCCGCAGCTCCACCCGAACCGTCGCCGGCTCCCGCAAGTGACGACCCAGGGGTGCCAGCTTCCGCTCAATATACTCCCTGACCTCATCCGTAGCTTCCAGATTGCGCGTGTGGATCTGAATTTCCAAGGATTTCACCTGTCTCGGGTGGGTTCAGTAGCTTCCATTGAACCTGTCTCAAAACTCCTTACTGGGGGAGTCCATCCCGACGGGTCGGGATGGCAGGGGTCTGGGGGTGTCCCCCAGATTCGTTATCTCCCCCCTCTCCCGCCTGAGGCGGGAGAGGGGGCCAGGGGGTGAGGGTTTTGAACTGAGTTCATTGTACGGAGCCGCCCGCCGCCAGCGCAACCGACCCCGTACCTACTCCTCCCGCGCAAACACGGCGGCCCACACCGCCGACGCCCCCGCCTCCCGAAGGGCGACGGCGCACGCATCCAGCGTAGCCCCGGTGGTGCACACGTCATCCACCAGCATCACGCGCATCCCCTGGAAGGACGACCTGGCCCGAAACGCCCCCTGGACGTTCCGCAAGCGCTCCTCCCGGGTGGCGCTTACCTGGGGAGGCGTCGCCCGGAGCCGCTGGAGGGCAGTGGCCGCCACGGGCAGTGCCACGCACCTCCCCAACTCCCTGGCCAGAAGCTCCGCCTGGTTGTAGCCCCGCTCCCTCAGCCGTTTCGGATGCAGCGGCACGGGCACCACCAGCTCGCCCCCCACCTGCTGGGTGGTCAGGAACGCGGCCAGCAGCCTGCCCATGGTGGGAGCAAGCGCCCGAAGGTTCCGGTATTTCAGGGCGTGCACCGCCTGCTGGGCCACTCCCTCCATCCGGTACGGCGCCCGGATGCCTTCCAGCGCCAGCGGCTGCACCTGGCACCGGGAGCACCAGCCGCCCTCCCATGTCCGCGCGGCTTGACCCCGGGGCGTGACGGGCAGCGGCTGGGCGCACCTCAGGCAAAACGGAGGCTCCAGGTGAGGCAACCGGCCCTGGCAGGAAGGGCACAGGAACGCACTTTCGCTTCCGCAGGCGACGCAGCGGGGTGGAAAGAGCAGATCCGTGGCCGCCAGGGCCAGGCGTCCCGCCAGACGGCGCACGCGGCCCCGGACGGACGAAAGGGCGAGCAACGGCGAACGTCCTCCTGGGAAACAGGCCCATGATAGAATAACCGAGAGGGCTCCACAACGTTCGCCGGTGATCAAGGCCGTCTTCTTCGACCTCTACGGGACGCTGGCCAGGTTCTTCCCTCCCCGCGAGGAGGTTCAGGCGCGGGCCTGCGCCAGCCTCGGCATCAGCGTCACCCCCGACGGGCTGGCCCGGGGCTACGCCACAGCCGACGACCTGATGGCCCAGGTCAACGCCAGCCAGACTCCGATGCGCCACCATGTGGGAGTGGAACGGGACCAGTTCTTCGCGCGGTACGAGCAACTGGTGCTGAAGGGCGCAGGCGTCGCCGTGGACCTGGAGACGGCGGCCCGAGTCTGGGCCAAGGTCCAGGAGACACCCATCCGCCTGGCCCTCTTCGACGACGTGCTCGCCGTGCTAGGCCAGCTCAAGGAGCGACGCCTGGTCCTGGGACTCCTGAGCAACATCGACCGGGACATCGGGCCGCTGTGCCGGGAGCTGGGCCTCACCCCGTACCTGGACTTCGCCCTCACCGCCCAGGAGGCAGGCGTCACCAAGCCACATCCGCCCTTTTTCCGCATGGCCCTTCAGAGGGCAGGGGTTCAGCCTCCCGAGGCCGTCCACGTCGGCGACTCGTACCTGTCGGACGTGCAGGGGGCCCGGGCCATCGGCATTCGCCCCATCTTGCTGGACAGGTACGGCACCCTGGGCCACATCGCCGACTGCCCCCGCATCCAGGCGCTTCCCCAGCTACTGGACTTCCTCTAGAAGCTGTTCGCAAAACCCTCACCCCCTGAGTCCCCCTCTGGACTCCCCCACCGGGCATTTTCAGACGACTTCACCGTCAACGCGACGGGACCCTGGAACCAACAAAACCCGGGTACCCCCTCAAGAACTCCTCGGCTGCTTGCGGCTTTCGCCCCTCTAGCTGGAGACGGTCTACCCGCAGCAAGCCCTTCCCGGTGCCCACTGCGAGCGCCCCGTCCGCCAGCACGACCACCTCCCCACGAGAGGCAGCCCGGTCTCCGGCCCCTTCCAGCGACGCTCCTCCCAGGACCTCGAGCCGCTTCCCCCGCCACCAGGTGAAACACCCCGGCCACGGCCAGAAGGCCCGGAGGCGTCGCGCCAGCAGGGCCGCAGGAAGCGACCAGTCCAGCTCTCCGTCCTCCTTCGCGTACCGTCGGGTCACCGTTGCCCCGGCCTCATCCTGAGGGACGGGCCTTAGCCACCCAGCCTCCCAGACCGGAAGGAGCTCCAACAGGAGTGCTGCGCCTTCTCGGAACAGCCGTTCCGTCAGTACGCCAGCGGTATCCCCGGGCAGCACCGGGACCTCTCGCTGGCCAACGATGGGCCCGCTGTCCATCCCTTCATCCACCAGGAACACGGTAACACCGGTGGTCTCCACCCCGTCCAGCAACGCAGCAATCACCGGCGAGGGGCCCCGATACCTGGGCAGGAGGGAGGGGTGAAGGTTCAGCGTGCCCTTGGGAGCGACCTGCAACACCTCGCCAGGAAGCAGCCGCCCATAGGCCGCCACCACCACACCGTCGGGGCGGAGCGCCGCGAGCTGCTCCACCGCTTCCGTCCTTCGGAAGGAAGCCGGCTGGAAAACGGGCAGCCTCTTCTGCTGGGCGTACACCTTGACCGCGGGGGCAGTGAGGCCGCGGCCTCGGCCTGCAGGGCGATCCGGCTGCGTGTAGACTCCCACCACCGGGTGCCCCGAGCGCAGGAGCTGCTCCAGCACCGGGATAGCGAAGCCCGGAGTCCCCATGAACACGATACGCATACGCGCGGCGCAGGCATTATAGGGGCAAGCCTCCCGCCGGACAACCCGGTGGCCCGGCGTGGAAAACCCGTAAAATTCCGGCCAACCCCCGCTTGCACCCCCTCCCCACGGGCGGTGGTACCGTGGACGCCAGCGCGCGCCCAAGGGAAGTGCCCAGGGCCGCCCAGAAGACCAATCTAGAAACGATAGCAGAGTGCTCCACTCCGCCCAACAGCTCTGGGACACCGTCCTCGGCCAACTCCAACTCCAGGTAGCCAGAACCAGCTACGAGACCTGGCTGAGGGACACCGCTGGCCTGTCTTTGGATGGACAGGTCCTCACGGTGGGCGTTCCTACTCCCTTCGCCGCCGAGTGGCTGGAGCGTCGCCTGTACGCTCTCCTTCAACGGTCCGTGGAGGACGTGGCCAAGCAGCCTCTCCAGGTACGTTTCCAGGTCGTCCCACGGGGCACCCAGGCCCATCAGGACCTCCGGGCCCACGCCGACGGGTCCCCACAGGAACCCGAAGGGAAAGGCTCCCCTGAACCCGGGTCGTACAACGACGAGTAGCTCCCCCGGCGGGCCACCCGCCGCCTCTACAGCTTCGAAAACTTCGTCGTCGGCCCCTCCAACCAGCTCGCCTACGCGGCCGCCTGCTCCGTAGCATCCAACCCCACTGCCACCTACAACCCCGTCGTGCTCTTCGCCGATGTCGGCCTAGGCAAGAGCCACCTCCTCCATGCCATCGCCCATGCTGTAGAGAGCCAGGGCCTCGAGTACAGGTATGTCACGGGGGAGCAGTTCACCAGCGGCTTTGTCCGCGCCATCCGACAGAAGAAGATGGACGAGTTCCGCGGTTCCCTGGAGAACGTAGACCTGCTCCTGATGGACGACTTCCAGTTCCTCGCCGGTAAGGAACAGACCCAGGAGACCTTCTTTCACCTCTTCAACCACCTCCACAACGATGGCCGCCAGATTGTCCTCACGAGCGACCGCCCTCCCAGAGATATCCCGTCTCTGGGGAAGCGGCTGCAGTCCCGGTTGCAGTGGGGCCTTGTCGTGGATATCCAGCCCCCGGACCTCCAGACCCAGGCCGCTATTATCCGCGCCAAGGCGGACCAACTCGGCTTCGCTGCTCCGCCTGAAGTCCTCAGCTTCATCGCAGGGATGCCGACCAGCAACGTACGGGAACTGGAAGGCCACCTGAATAGTGTCATCGCCTGGTGCCAGCTTCACCAGCAGCCATGCACGCTTACCGCAGCAAAGAAAGCCCTCGAGAGGCACAACGGCCAAGACATCCCTCAACACCGCAGCGACACGACTGCTGCCGCTCGCATGCGCCGCTACCGACAGCGTCGCCAGAAGCCCCCTGTTACACCCCCCGTTACAGCGGCCCCAGAACCCGTGTTACGCTCTCCCTGAACCCTCCTCCCCACCCAGATCCAAGCCACCCATCTCTCCCCTCGAGACTACGCCTAATCCATGCCCTCTTTCAGAACCTGTGAGAGTCTATTACTATTACTGCTACTCACTATGTTTCGAGATACAGTAGCACTGACAGTGATTGGAGGGACTGGTGGAAACGGCTGTGCGAGTTTCAGACGCACGCGAGCCGTGCCACGTGGAGGTCCTGATGGTGGGAAGGGAGGTGAAGGGGGAGCCGTGGTGCTTGTGGGACGAGGAGGAGTAAAAGATCTTGGTGGCCTACGTCCTCAAGCAGTGCTACAGGGTCAGAGAGGTGGCCACGGGAGTAGCCGTAACAAGAACGGCAAACGTGGGGCAGTTACGGAGGTAGAGGTTCCCCTCGGTACTGTGGTGTGGGAGAGCAGCGGAACAGGTGGAGAGGTAGCCCTGGGTGAACTTCTCGAGGAAGAGCAGCAACTCGTCGTTGCGAAGGGAGGTAGTGGTGGGAGGGGGAATCTGAGCTTTGCGACTGCCCGCGTGCGCGCGCCCCTTCTGGCGGAGGCTGGTGAGCAGGGGGAGACCAGGCTCCTCCGGCTTGAGCTTTGGAGCATTGCCGACGTAGGCATGGTGGGGCAGCCCAACAGTGGCAGGTCGCTCCTCCTCCGGAAGATGTCCCATGCAACTCCTGCGACGGGTGCTGCCCCGTTTACCACCCAGGAGCCATGCCAAGGTGTCGTGTTCCCTGGATGGAGCCGCTTCACCCTTATCGATGTGCCTGGCCTGGTGGCAGGCGCTCACCAAGGAGCGGGCCTTGGCCATCGGTTCCTCAAGCACCTCTTCCGGACAAGGCTCCTTCTGCACGTCGTTGATGGCTCTGCTCCCGAACCTGTCCGCCTCATCCAGGAGGTGAATGCCGAACTCGCCCTGTTCGCCGACGCGCTCCGTGACCGACCCCAACTGATCGTGGTGAACAAGGTGGACCTCCCAGAGACGCGGCAGCGGTTGCTCTGGCTCAGGGAGGTGCTGGCACCCTTCGGCGTCGCCCGGCATTTCGTCTCCGCTGAGACCGGGGAAGGTGTGGACGCGCTGGTGGCCGATGTGGCGAGGCGGTTGGACGGGCTTCCCAACGAGGGTCCCCTTCTCCGGGTCCCCGCGCCAGTCCTCCGTCCCCGCTCTGTCGTACCACCGGTCAAGGTGACCCGTTCCGACGCGGTCTTTGTGGTATCATCGCTGCAGGCCGAGAGGCTGGTTGCCCTGGCGGACCTGCGGCAGTTCCCTGTGCGCCTCCAATTGAGACACCAGTTCAAGCTACTGGGCGTCATCAGGGCGCTGGAGGAGGCCGGGGTCAGGGCGGGCGACCGGGTCAGGATCGGCAGCATCGAACTCCTCTGGGAATGAGCACGCGCATCGGCATCTTTGGGGGGACCTTCGATCCCCCGCACTTGGCCCACCTCATCCTCGCTGAGGAGGCGCGTCAGCAGTTGGCGTTGGATGAGGTCGTCTTCATGCCCACGGGCCAGCCGTGGATGAAGGCCCCCCTCTCCATCTCCCCCGCCGACCTCCGGTTGGAGATGGTTCGCCTGGCCACCACCTCCAACCCCTTCTTCTGGGTTTCGCCCCTGGAGGTGGAGCGAGCGGGTCCCACCTACACGGTGGACACCCTCGTGGCTCTCCGGGAACTCTGGGGCCCGGAGGCGGAGCTCTTTTTCCTGTTGGGCATGGACTCCCTGAAGCTGCTGCCCGGGTGGCGGGAGCCCGACCGCGTTCTCCAGCTGTGCACGTTCGTGGCCTTTGCCCGTCCCGACCATCCCCTCAGCTCCCTGGCCGAGGTCGAAGCCCGCCTCCCTGGCCTCAGGGAGCGAGTCCAGTTGGTCCAGGGCCCATGCCTGGGCATCAGCGGGACGGAGATCCGGCGCCGTGCCTCCGAGGGGCTGTCCATTCGCTACCTTGTGCCGCCGGCGGTGGGCCGGGTCATCCAAGCCCACGGGTTGTACCGCGGGGAGGCAGGCCGGTGACGCAGAGGGACCGGGATGCCCAGGCCTGGGAGGTGGCGAGGCTCCTCTGGCAAGCGCAGGCGGTGGCCATTCAGCCGGACCGTCCCTTCCGGTATGCCTCGGGCATCTTCAGCCCTATCTACTGCGACCTCCGCCTCCTCATGGCTTACCCCTCTCAACGCGCCAGGATCGCCGACCTGCTCGTCCAGCGCATGCGAGAGGTGGGCACGCTGGATACCCTGGACGTGGTGGCGGGGGTGGCGAGCTCAGGCATCCCCTGGGCTGCCTGGGTAGCCGAACGCTGCGGCAAGCCCATGGTGTACGTTCGAGAAGCCCCCAAGGACCATGGCAAGCAGCGGCTCGTGGAGGGGAAGCTGTCGGCGGGACAGCGGGTGGTCGTCGTCGAGGACCTGGTGAGCACGGGTGCCAGCTCCCTCTCCACGGCCGGAGCCGTGCGTGCCATGGGAGCGGTCCCCTATCAGTGCTTTTCGGTTTTTACCTACGGGCTTGCCCGTGCCTCGCTGGCCTTCCGAGAGTCCGGCCTTGAGCTGTTCGCCCTCTCCGACATCTCCACCCTCCTGGGGGTGGCCGCTCGGGAGGGTGGTCTCTCCTCGGCCGGCGAACGGGCTGTCCGGGACTGGCTCAGGGACCAGGAGACGGTCGCCTAGCAGGCTGCGGAAAAAGGGGAGTCCAGTCCCGACTCGTCGGGATTGACGGGGGTCTGGGGGTGTCCCCCAGACACTATGTCTTCCCGCTTCCTGGCCTGTGCCTGTCCTGAGC
>JACQOS010000032.1 GCA_016202425.1 Chloroflexota bacterium | reverse complement strand
TGGCCGCCTGCATGATGCTCTCCATGGTGTCCTCGATGGGAATGACAAAGCAGGCGGAGAGCGTCCCCTGGCCGGTGCCGGCGTTGAAGAGGGTGGGCGAGTTGGGCAGGAAATGGGTGGAGGCCATCATCTCGTAGTAGGTCTCCTCCCAGCGGGCCCGGTCGTCCGGCGCTTCGGCCTGGGCCACGGCCCGGGCGACGCGCTGGAAGAGGCCCTCCGGCGTCTCGCCGCCGATGAGGTAGCGGGTGTTCAGGATGGTGATGGCGTTTTCGGTCAGGTTCAGGGTTGCCATGATGGGACTCCTCGAAAAGTCTTCGACTTGGATGGATTCGGTAGCGTGTCTATGAGCGACGGGTCGTGGCTCTGCCAGGTGCCGTCTCCTTCTCCTACTGCAACGCTGCGATAATGAGGCCCACGACGCCGATGACGACGCCCAGGACTGCCGCGGCGATAGTGGCCAGGTCCATGAGGCGCTGGCGTTCTTCTGCCCGCCTGGCTGCTGCTCCCTGGTCCTGTGCTCGGATGGCCTTGGTGCTCATGGGCTGCCCTACATCTTGGTGGACGTCGGATAAAACAGATCGGGACTCATAACTGAAGTGCCGCCCGTGGCAGCGGCAACAGTAGTCTCCTGTATGAGCATTGGGTCATAACTTTGGAGCTCAATGTGCTCTTCGCCCTTGCCCGGAGACAAAATCGGAGCAACAAATAGCGCGCCGCCTAACACGCAGGGTAGGAAGCGTCCCCCCAACGGGGGGGTCCGTCCGTGACCACAAACGTTGTTGCCCATCTACCCCACCTGCTTCCGGCGCCGGCGCGCTGTTCCCGCCGGCCTGGTGAGGCCGTTGTCCAGGGGGAACAGGGACGGCTGGTTCTCAGAGGGGCGCGCCGCAGGCTCCCGGCCCAGGGCCTCCACTGCCTTGGTGAAGAGCTCCACGTCCGCGAAGTCCCGGTAGACGCTGGCGAACCGGATGTAGGCCACCCGGTCCAGGGCCTTCAGGCGCTGCATCACCATCTCGCCGATGGTGGCGCTGGGGACCTCCGCCCGACCCAGCCGCTGGAGCTCGCCCTCGATCTCCTCCACCACCCGGTCGATGGCTCCGGCGGGGAGGGGGCGCTTCGCGCATGCCAGCCGGAGGCCGCTCAGGAGCTTCTCCTTGTTGAACTCCTCCCGCCGACCGTCCCGCTTGATCACCCACAGGGCGGTGGTCTGGATCCGCTCGTACGTGGTGAAGCGCAGCCCGCACTGGGTGCACTCGCGGCGGCGGCGGATGCCGTCGTCCACGTCCCGGGAGTCGATGACCCGGGAGTCATAGTGGCCACAGTAAGGGCAATGCATGAGACCTCGCATGGGACCAGGGAGCCCCAATCCCTGGGGCCAGCCTGTCCCGTCGTCACTAGATGTTGTGGTGCGAAGAGCATCCCCATTGTGGTGCCGCCCGGCACCGTTTGTCAAGGGGATAGCCCAACAGTTTGTGGTGGAGGCCGGCTATCCCCCAAGATGTTGTGGTATCGCGTTCCCGGTGGCTCCGCTGCGTTGCCCATGCCGCTGGGCCTTTCCAGAGGGGCGTGCCCCGGGAAGAACGGCCTGCCCCTATCCTTGACAAGGGCTCCCCAGGGGCGTACCTCTATGGCAGCCCTTTGCGGGAGGTGTGCCGCCGTGGACATCCTCATGGTCAACGGCCTGGTGATCGATGGCACGGGGAACCCCGGGTACCGCGCCGCCGTGGGGGTAGAGGGGGACCATGTCCGCATCTTCCGGGGCGACGTGTCCCACGTTCAGGCCGACCGGATCATAGACGCCGCTGGCCTCGTGGTCTGCCCCGGGTTCATCGACATGCACGCCCACTCGGGCCTGGTGATGTTGGCCGAGCCGGACCACAAGCCCAAGGTCCACCAGGGCATCACCACCGAGGTCATCGGCGTGGACGGCAACTCCTATGCCCCCTTGCCGCCGGAAGAGTTTGGACGCTTCTTAGAGCTGAACAGTGGGCTGGACGGCAACCCACTCTTGCCGGGCCGATGGAAGAGCGTGGCCGAGTACCTCTCCTACTTTGATCAGAAGGCGGCTGTGAACGTGGCCTACGTGGTGGGCAACTCGCCGCTCCGCATTTCTGCCCTGGGCTGGGAGGACCGGAGGCCCACCGCAAAGGAGCTGGCCAACATGAAGTCCCTCTTGCGCGAGGCCATGGAGGAGGGCGCCTTCGGCATGTCCACGGGCCTGGACTACCCGCCCGGGAGCTACGCCGACACCGACGAGCTGGTGGCCCTGTGCCAGGAGGTGGCCCGCCTGGGAGGCATCTACCATACCCACGTGCGCTACTGGCTGGGCGACCGCTTCCTGGACCCTTTCCAGGAGGCTATTGAGATCGGGCGGCGAAGCAACGTTCCCCTCCACATCACCCACTTCTACCTGCGGGCTGGGGCACCGGGTGGTGGGAGGCGCTTGATCGATCTGGTGGAGCGGGCCCGGGAGGGTGGCCTGGACGTCACCTTCGACAGCTATCCCTACGTCTACGGGGGTACCCGGCTGCTCATCGTCTTTCCCCAGTGGGCCCACGACGGAGGCCCGGAGAGGCTGAAGGCGGCCCTCCGGTCCCCCGAGGCCAGGGAGCGGCTCCGCAAGGAGGTCAAGCCCAGGGCTCCTACCTGGGGGGAGATGTGGCTCACCTACTTCAAGCGTCCCCACAACCACAGGTTCGAGGGCTGGTCTGTAGAGGAGATAGCCAAGGTGCTGGACAGGCCTGTCGTGGACACCGTCTGCGACCTGCTCCTGGAGGAGGACCTGCAGGTGAGCTTCACCCTGGCCAGTGTCGAAGGCCCTTCGCTGCCTGAGTTCGTGTGTCACCCCCTGTCCATGGTGGGGAGCGATGCCCTGCTCATCGGCGACTTCCCCAGCCCCCGTACCTACGGGACCTTCCCCGTGATCCTCGCGGAGTTCGTTCGAGAGGAGCGGTTGCTCTCCCTCCCCGAGGCCATCCGGAAGATGACCTCCTATCCGGCCATGCGCCTGGGCCTCCGGGACCGGGGCATCCTCAGGGACGGTGCCAAGGCCGACATCACCGTGTTCAACCCGGCCACGGTCAAGGCCCCGGCCACGCGCACAAAGCCCAAGCAGCTACCCGTCGGCATCGACTACGTGATCGTCAACGGGCAGGTGGTGGTGGACAGGGGGAAACACACCGGAGCGCGCCCAGGCCGGGCCCTCCGCTTTGGAAGGGACTGACGGAAGAGGAGGAGTACCCCTGATCCGCAGCACGCACAGCCCGAAGGAGGTGTGCCATGGCCCAGAAGAAGGTGATCAACCCTCGTAGCTTGCCACAGCTTGGCCTTCCCCTCTCTCCTGGTATTCGGATGGGGAACCTGGTCTTCGTCTCGGGTATCGTCGCTCGTCCTGATCCGGCCACCGGCCAGTGGGAGCCGGACATCCGGGCTCAGGTGCGCAGTTGCCTGGAGAACATCCGAACTATCCTGGAGGAGGGGGGCACCTCCCTCGGCCACGTGGTCTCCGTTACCAGCTACTTGAAGGATCGGCGCTTTTTTGATGCCTACAACGGGGTGTACCGGGAGTTCTTTCCCGCGGACCCGCCCGCCCGAACGACGGTCCAGGCGGAGCTCATGCGGCCAGAAATCCTGGTGGAGATCTCCTGTATCGCTGCGGTGCCGCCCCAGGGAGCATGAGGTGGTCTGGCTATTGGGGAGCGGGCGGGGGGCGATAGAGGCTATTCGCGAAACCCTCACCCCCTGTACCCCCTCTCCCTTGCCAAGGGAGAGGGGGAGCAGGGCTCGCCCTGCACCCATATGCACCACCACTGCAGCGCACCTACGACAGGAGACGGTAGCAAGTCGTGGGTCTGGGCAGTGCCCAGTGGGGGACACCCCCAGACCCCCG
>JACQOS010000030.1 GCA_016202425.1 Chloroflexota bacterium | reverse complement strand
TCAGGAGGAGGCGGCTCGTGCTCCGATATCTGCTGAGAAGGATGTTCGGCGCCCCTGGACGGGGGAGGATCCTCCCCTGCCGGGAGGTCACCCCCCTCCTCTCGCAGTTCCTGGATCTGGAGCTCGACCCATGGATGACGAAGAAGCTCCGCGAGCACCTGGAGGTCTGCTCCGCCTGCCGGAAATTCCTGGAGTCCCTCGAGAAGATCTCGCAGATTCTCCGGTGGGATCCCTCCACCCCCATCCCGGAGGGGGCGGCGCAGGAGATCATGGAGAATCTGAGGGTGGAATACCGGCGCGCCCTCAAGGAGATGGACGAGAAAACGCCCGAATAAGCCTCCTTTTCTCCGCATCCCCTTCCTTCTCTTGAATCCTTTCCCCCGGCACCGGGTCCAATGTGCATGAAGGCGGCCAGGACCGCAGCCCGCGGATTCCGGGGCCGGTGGAATCCAGCGAACCGAGGAGGAAAGGCTTGTTCCAGTAGTTCGTTCTGCCCGTGGCGTTGCTTGCATTTGGAGGAATCACTGTGGCCTATGCGGCGAGTTCGGCGCCCGCGCCCGGCCCCGGCGCTGGGAATCCGTGCGCCGTCCAGCAGAAGAACCCCTGCGCCGCCCAGTCGAAAAATCCCTGCGCGCCCCAGGCCCAGAACCCTTGCGCGCCGAAGCCGGTGAATCCCTGCGCGCCGAAATCCCAGAACCCCTGCGCGCCCAAGTGATGAGCTCCCGGCGCTCCATGCCGGGCCGGTAGCTGACCTTTTCGTGAGGAAACCATGACCACAATAGAGGCACAGAAAGTGTTGGACAAAGGAATCGTTGAACGCGGCCTCGCCGGAGGTGCCGCAGGGCTGATCGGGGGGATCGTGTTCGGGCTCTGGATGGCGAACCAAGGGGTCCTCGCGATGATCGCCTCCATAATGGGCGGGAGCTCCTCTCTCCTAGGCCTGGCCATCCACCTGATGATCAGCCTGGGGATCGGCGCGAGCTTCGGCGTCCTCTTCTTCCGGCTCGCCGACGGCGCAATCCCCTCGGCCCTGTGGGGGCTCGTCTACGGGTTCACCTGGTGGTTCCTGGGTCCCCTGACCATGATGCCCCTCATGATGGGGGCGGGCCCCCAATGGACGGCCGCGGCGGTCGCGGCCACCATCCCGAGCCTCATCTGGCACTTGATCTTCGGCGGCGTCATGGGGCTCTCCTACGCGGCCCTGACGCGGGCGCCGGGGGAACCGGTGTCGCGGGGGATCGTCTCCTGCTTCAGGTGAACCGCCCACTAAACCTCCCCGTGGGGAGAAGGCCGAGGTTCCCTGTCAAACCAGCACCGTTTGAGCACACCGTGGCCCTCCGATATACCGGACCGAGCGAGCCGGAGGGGGGCCGCCGTGTTCCCGGGGACAGAAAACCTGGAATTTTCGGCTGGAATAGACGTTTTCAATATCTAGTCGTCTGTTAGAAATCGCCCCTGCCGATTGCTGCAAAGGAGGAAGAGCCTTGGAACGGCCAAACTATTGGCGCGCTACCGCCTCGGGCCTGATCGCCACCTACATGATGTCCGTATGCGCCTACTGGCTCGTCGCCATCCGCCTGCCCCCCTCAGACCCGGCCAAGCTGATGGCGTTCTCGCTCGGGCAGACCACCTATTGGATGGGGCTGGCGGCGCACTACGCCAACGGGATGATCCTGGCCATGATGTACGCCCGCTGGAGGGACCATGTGCCGGGCGAGAACCCGTGGACGAAGGGCCTCTGGGTGGGGGTCATCACCACGGTGGGGGCCCAGATCGTGGGCGGCTTGGTGGGCCCCCAGGGGTTCTTCTGGAACCGGCCGAACGCGATCCGGGGGCTGCTGACTTCCTTCATCGCGCACCTGGTGTTCGGCCTCGCCCTGGCGGTCGCCTACGCCAGGGAGGAAGAAGCCTGAGATACCCCAGGGCAAGGGGGGCGGCTCTTCGGACACCCCACCCACCCATTCTCCCCGCTCCCTGGATTCTTCGCCGCCTTGGCGTCGTGTCCCGGGAATGGCTTTCAAAAATGGGAGCCTCCTCTGGGGAAGGCTGTCATTCCGAGCGTCAGCGGGGAATCCGCTTCTAAAACAAGCGGATTCCTCAGTCACGGAGCCTGTCCTGAGCGAAAGCGAAGGGCTCCTTCGGAATGACACGTTGGCGCCATGACTTATTGATTGAACGAATTCTCGAGACGCAACACGAGGGATCAATGTGAACCACGGCGGGAAGGATGGATGAGGGGAGAGGGAAAATGCGAATCACGAGCCGTTGTGCAGGCATGGCCGCCGCCGCGGTGGCGGCGGGGATGTTCATGTTGTCCGGCGCGGAGGGCGCCACCGCCAAAGTCACCATCGTGGGAGCGGGCAAGGGGGCGGGGGCGTTCCGCATTGCGGGCGC
>JACQOS010000031.1 GCA_016202425.1 Chloroflexota bacterium | reverse complement strand
GGTCTGGGGGTGTCCCCCACTGGGCACTGCCCAGACCCACGACTCGCTACCGTCGCCTGTCGTAGGTACGCTGCAACGCTGGTACATGGGAGTGCAGGGCGAGCCCTGCTCCCTCTCTCCCTTGGCAAGGGAGAGGGGGTACAGGAGGTGAGGGTTTCCCGAATAGCTTCTAGTTGGGATGCCCAGGCAATGCCACGGGAGACAGTATAATTGTCCGCGCGCTATCGGCGCCCGAGCACCACACATGACCACCGCCTCGTCACAGCAGAGCGCCTTTTGGGGCATCCCTCGCAAGGTCCGCCTGTTGCTCGCTGCCATCCGGTTCGAGCACTCGGTGTTCGCCTTGCCCTTCGCCTACCTGGGCATGCTCCTGGCCGCCCGGGACCTGCCAGGAGGGTGGCCCACCGGGCGTGAGTGGCTGTGGGCCACCGTCGCCATGGTTGCAGCCCGCACCCTGGCCATGGGCGCGAACCGCATTATTGACCTCCCTCAAGATGCCCTGAACCCCCGGACCGCCTCCCGACCCCTGGTTACCGGCGCCCTCCGCCGGTGGGAGATGCTGGCCCTGGCCCTCATCTCGTTGGGCGTCTTCCTGCTGGCCGCCGCCATGCTCAACCCCCTCGCGTTGGCCCTGGCCCCGGTGGCAGCCCTCTTCGTGGTGGGCTACTCCTACGTCAAACGCTTGAGCTGGACCACCCACTTCTTCCTGGGCTGGGCCGATGCCATCGCCCCGGCCGGAGGGTGGGTGGCCGTGGCGGGCTCCCTATCGTGGGAGGCCGTGCTCCTCGCCTTCGCCGTCGCCATGTGGGTGGGGGGCTTCGATATTTTCTACGCCTGCCAGGACGTGGCCTTCGACCGCACCCATGGGGTCCACTCCATTCCCCGGCGTTTCGGCGTGCCGGCGGCCTTCTGGGTAGCCCGGGGCATGCACCTGGCCACCTCCGGGGCCCTGCTAGCCCTGGGGATATGGATGGGGCTGAGCTTCCCCTACTTCATCGGATGGGCCGTTGGCTCGATGCTGCTGGTGTACGAGCACGCCATCATCTCCCCCCGTGACCTTTCGCGGCTGAACATGGCCTTCTTCAACGTCAACGGCTACATCGCCGTCATTCTCTTTGCCTGCACCCTTCTGGCATTGCTGGCATAGGTCCCCCTGCCACTTGCCCAAGTTGTGAAGCCAGGGCCAGCCCTGCTACACTGGCGCCGTGCCGGCGGAAGGGCAAAAGCTCGCAGTCATCGTGGGGATGTCGGGGGCCAGCGGTGCCATGCTGGGCAAACGCGCCATCGAACGCCTGCTGGAACTCCAGGTACCCGTTGTCGCCACCGCCTCCGCGGGCGCCCGCGTGGTGTGGCAAGAGGAGATGCCTGAACCCTTCCCCGAGGCCCTGGCCCGCTGGCAGGAGCAGCCGGGGTTCACCTACTACCCCGTGGGAGACCTGAAGGCACCCATCGCCAGCGGCACGTACCCCAGCCGGGGCATGGTTGTCGTCCCCTGCTCCATGGGCACCGTCGCCGCCATCGCCCACGGCCTCTCCTCCAACCTGCTCCAACGGGCCGCCGACGTCTGTCTCAAGGAGGGGCGAAAGCTGGTGCTGGTGACCCGGGAGACGCCCCTTTCTCCCATTCACCTGGAGAACATGCTTGCGCTGGCCCGCCTCGGGGTTACCATCCTCTCCCCGGAGCCCGCCTTTTACCTGCACCCCAGGACCATTGAGGACGTGGTGGAGTTCGTGGTGGAGCGGGCCCTGGTAGCCTTGGGCGCCCTGCCCCAGTTGGGAGACCACCTCACCTACCACGGGCCCAAGGAGTAGCTCGGGCCGTGGCGGACCTGAAAGGTGATGCCAAGGCGCGGTACGTGGCCCGCATGTTTGGCCGCATCTCCAGGCGCTACGACCTCCTGAACACGGTGATGACTGTAGGGCAACACCACCGCTGGCGGAGGGTGGCGGCCCGTGTGGCGACCCGCAGGTTGGCGGGACCGGCCCTGGATGTGGCCACGGGTACGGGTGACCTTGCCTTTGCCCTGGCGGCTCGCCCGGAGGTTGGCCTCGTGGTGGGGGTTGACCTGGTCCCGCAGATGCTCGCCCTGGCCCGGGCCAAGGCGCGCCGGCGGCGGGTTGCCAGCCACGTACGCCTCCTTCAAGGGGACGCCATGGCCCTGCCCTTCTCCGACAACACCTTCGCCTGCGCTACTGCCGGCTTCAGCCTCAGGAACGTGGCCGATGTGCCGCAGGCCCTCCGAGAGATGGTGCGGGTCGTCCGTCCTGGCGGGCGAGTGGTGGTCCTGGAGATCAGTCCCCTGAGAGGAAAAGGCATCTTCTCCTGGCTGTTCCGGCTGTACTTCCACAGGTTGGTGCCTCTCCTGGGGGGCCTCCTGGCGGGAGACCGGGAGGCCTATGCCTACTTGCCCCAATCGGTGGAGGCGTTCCTGGGACCGGCGCGGCTCACGCACCTCATGGAGGAGGTGGGCCTGCGCCGGGCGCGCTTCCTCAGGCTCGCCTGGGGGACGGTGGCGGTCCATCTGGGGGAAAAGCCTTGAGGGACCGCTCCTGGCTGCTCGCGACAGGCCGCTGCAACGGCTATGCCATCTGCCCCGCTTGAGGTTACGTAAGCTCGGCATACCAAACGGCATTGCGAGCTGAGCCTCCCTCACCTTGGAGGTATGAGTGTAATCGGGTGCCCTTGAACGGAACTGGAACGCAATGGTAGAGTAGCCTACAAGGTTCGAATCCCCTGCGGTGGGGCTCTGTGGACAGTACTCAAACCTTTTGAGGCCGGAACTGGTGCCCAGACTCAGGCAACTACTGGTCAGGTGACTCAGCGAGCTTAGACGTACAGAAACCATAACTTTTGAACTCGAACCCCGGCTGTCGGCCTAGCCGAGCTTGAGTCGCCCTAGTGGAGATAGGAGAACTCAAACCATGCCCCCGGCGAAGCGATAGCGTGGAAACTCGGCAAAACCAGTCACAGCCCGAGCTGCGGCCACCCTCCTTGGCGCGATTGCATTCTCCGCCACAGGACAGCCGTCAGCGGCCAACTGGCACAAGCGTTTATCTTTAACAGCCTGTAATCAAGTTCGCCGTAGGCAGGCATCCAGCCCACGTACCTTCCACAGAGGGGTGCACTGAGGACACCGGGCAGAAATAGTATAGGCCGCAGTATTAGGGCCTTCAGCCATAACCAGCTTGTTCCCCAGAGCCAGCCGAGCATGATGAACCAAATAGCATTGAATGGGATCAGGGCAATGGTAAAGGTCACGGTGCCGATCAATCCGAGGATGAAAGTCGTAAGTGGGTTCAGAAGCGACAAGGGCATCAGAAGGAACGATATGCCATTGTTGGTTAGCCATGCAGGTTTCGTCAGAAATCCATGCATGTCCTCAGCAATGGTTTCCTGGTAGTACGCCTCCGTGAGCCGCAGCTTCGTTTCCACTACGGGTTGGGGGTGGTGCCCATGTATCCACTCATAGTAGGATACCCACAAATGCCTCATGCGCCTCCTCTCCCTGCCCTGGCGCTAGTACGGCCCCGGTCTGCGAGTGATTATGAAACGAGGCGGAAACAAATGCAATTGGTGGGCCATCAGGGATTCGAACCCCCTTGCTGCTCTACCACCATACAGCAAGGTCCTGCGTATTGCATAGTCTACTACGAAGGCAACAGCATTTCCTTGCATCCCACCGTGGGGCCGCATCGGGTATACTGGGGCGACCCGCGTCACGAGGGGGAAGACCATGCCCATCGTCCAACGGAAGCGAGTGCCCGCGCTGAAAGAGGCCGGGGGTGTCCTGCGGCGCTTCCTGGCCACGGCGGAACTGGGGACCGCATCCCTCACGGTGGTCGAAGTCGTGTTGCCGCTGGGTGGAAGGCTGCCTCTCCACGTCCACCCTGGTCACGAAGAGTGCGTCGTCGTCCTGGGAGGACCTATCGAGGCTACGTTGGGCGAGGAAACGGCCACCGTGGGCCGGGGGGCCGCGGTCATCGTTCCCCCAGGGGTGCCACATGCCCTCAGAAACGTCGCCTCGCGCCCGGCCCGCGTCCTGGGCATCTTCCCCACGACCCAGGTCCAGCGGCAGCTCCTCGAGTAGCACGCCATGCCCGTGGACGCCATCAGCCTGGAGGTGTTCAAGAACCTGTTCATCTCCGTGGCGGAGGAGATGGGGGTCACCCTGGGACGGACCGCCTACTCGCCCAACATCAAGGAGCGGCGCGATTTCTCCTGCGCCCTGTTCGATGAACAGGGCCGCATGGTGGCCCAGGCGGCCCACATCCCCGTCCACCTGGGCTCCATGCCCGCATCGGTGGAGGCGGCCCTGGCCAGCTTTCGTTTCTCTCCTGGAGACGTGGTCATCCTGAACGACCCCTACCTGGGAGGCACCCACCTGCCAGACATCACCCTGGTAGCCCCCGTCTTCGTGGAGGAGCAGGGCCGCCAGGTTCTGGCGGGTTTCGTGGCCAACCGGGGCCACCACGCCGACATCGGAGGCATGACTCCGGGCTCTCTGCCCCTGTCCACGGAGCTCTATCAGGAGGGGTTCATCATCCCGCCTCTGAAGCTGGTCAACGCAGGCCAGCTCAACCAGGAGGTGGTGGAGCTGCTTTGCCGCAACTCCCGGACCCCCGTCGAACGCCGGGGCGACCTCTCGGCCCAGCTTGCGGCCATCAGGACGGGGGAGCGGAGGTTGGAGGAGATCGTCGCTCGCTACGGGCTGGGGCTGGCCCGCGAGCACATGGTGGCCCTCATGGACTACTCCGAGCGGCTCATGCGCGCCACCATCGCCAGCGTCCCGGCGGGCACCTACGCCTTCCGCGATACCATGGACGGCGACGGTCTCTCCGACGAGCCCGTGGCCCTGGCGGTGAGCATCTCCGTGGCAGGCGACGAGGCAACGGTGGACTTCACCGGAACCTCCCCCGAGCGGTCGGGATGCATCAACACGCCCATCGCCGTGGCCTACTCCGCTGTCCTGTACACTTTTCTTTGCCTGGCCCAGGAGACGGCGATTCCGCCCAACCACGGGTGCGCCCGGCCCCTGCACGTGGTGGCGCCGCCCGGCTGCCTCTTGAACCCCTCGCCGCCCCACGCCGTGGCCGGCGGCAACGTGGAGACCTCCCAGCGCGTGGTGGACGTCCTCTTTGGGGCCCTGGCCAAGGCCTTGCCTCATCGAGTGCCCGCCGCCAGTCAGGGGACCATGAACAACCTCCTGGTGGGAGGCCATCACCCGGAGCACCACGTCCCCTACGTGTACTACGAGACCATCGCCGGAGGCATGGGCGGCCGCCCCACCAAGGACGGCCTGGACGCCGTCCAGACCCATATGACCAACACCATGAACACCCCGGTGGAGGCCGTGGAGTACCAGTTCCCGCTGCGTATCCTGCGCTACGCCGTGCGAGGGGGATCGGGAGGCGCGGGGCGCTTCCGCGGCGGCAACGGCGTCGTCCGGGAAATGGAGTTCCTGGCCCCGTCCCGGGTCACCGTCATCAGCGAGCGCCGCCGTTTCCAGCCGTACGGGCTCCAGGGCGGCGGACCAGGCCAGGTCGGAGAGAACCTCCTCCTTCGCCAGGGCATCGAAGAGGTGCGCCTGGGTGCCAAGGCAACGGTAGACGTCCAACCGGGAGACGTGCTCCGCATCAGCACCCCAGGAGGAGGCGGCTGGGGCATGGCGCACACCCACTGAAGAGTTCGATGAACCTGTCTCAAATCTCCTTCTGGGGGAGTCCATCCCGATAGTGTCGGGATGGCAGGGGCCTGGAGGTCCAGCGGGCCGACCATGAGCGGCGGCGTAAAGTAGCTAGCCGACAAACCCAAACGATCCCTGGAAAGGAGCGACATGGAGTACCGTCACCTGGGCCGCTCGGGCCTTCAGGTCTCAGCCATCGGCCTTGGCACCAACAACCTGGGCATCCGCGTGCCCGACCCGAAGGCGGCGGCCGACATCATCCGGCAGGCCGTGGACCTGGGGATAACCTTCATCGACACCTCCAACATGTACGGCGATGGCCGCTCCGAAGAGTTCATCGGCGAGGCCATCAAGGGGATGAGGGACAGGGTCATCCTGGCCACCAAGGTGTCGGGCACCGTCGGCGAAGGCCCCAACCAGAGGGGAGCATCCCGCCACCACATCATGACCGAGGTGGAGAACAGCCTCAAGGCCCTCCAGACCGACTACATTGACCTGTACCAGATCCATTTCTACGACGCCCGGACCCCAGCCGAAGAGACCATGCGGGCCCTGGACGAACTGGTCCGGCAAGGAAAGGTCCGGTACATCGGCGCATCCAACTATCTGGCCTGGCACCTGTGCGAGGCCATCTGGACAGCCCGCCTGCTCCACCTGGAGGAGTTCGTGTCCTTCCAGTTCCAGTGGAGCCTGGTCCACCGCGAGCCGGAACGCGAGCTGGTCCCCTTCAGCCGCGCCTACGGCCTTGGCATCATCCCCTACTTCCCGCTGGCCAGCGGGCTCCTGACCGGGAAATACCGTCGCGGCCAGGCGGTCCCCGAGGACACCCGTTTCGCCATCAACCAGCGCCTGCGGCAGCGTTTCCTCACGGAGCGCAACTTCGACCTGCTGGAGCGACTGGAGCGGTTCGCCCAGGAACACGGCCACACCACGGGGGAGCTGGCCATCGCCTGGCTCCTAGCGCAGCCCCAGGTCTCGTCCGTCATCGTCGGCGCCACCAGGCCCGAGCAAGTGGTCGAGAACGCCAAGGCCGCCGAGTGGCGGCTCACCCAGGAGGAGCTCCAGGAGGTGGACCGCCTCCTGGGCCCGGTGGACTAGGAGGTTATCCGGGAAACCCTCACCCCCTGTACCCCCATGTACCAGCG
>JACQOS010000028.1 GCA_016202425.1 Chloroflexota bacterium | reverse complement strand
GTCCTCCGCTCGTATGGTTCCCTTCGGCTGCGCTCAGGGTAAACTAGGCGCACCACGGGCGGTTGATCATAGCGCCCTTTTCCGACAGTAGGTTCTAGGATGAGGAGGAGGCTTCAATGGGGAATGCTCTGGCCGTGTTGATACCGGTGGTTGTCCTTGCGGTGCTGGGGGGAGTGATTGGCCTGGTGGCCTACGCCGTGGTCCGCATGAGGGCCGGAGAGCCTTTCACCATATCGCTGCGGCTGCTGCTCCGCTACTACCTGTACTTCATGATCGTGATAGGCGCCATCCTCCTGGTCTTTGGCGTCTCTGGGCTGGTGAGGGCTGGACTGGGGGCAGTCCTGGGCCAGGAGTTTAGCTATACTCCCGGGTACGCGGAGCCTCCAGTGCGCCCGGCGTTGGCGCCCGATGGGAAGCCCCAGGAGCCGACGACGCCGACCCAGGAGGAGTTGGCGGCCCAACGGAAGCGGGGGCTGGACAGGGCCTTCAAAGAGGGCCTGCTGAACGGGATTAGCCTGGCCGTGGTGGGGGCTCTCGCGTGGGGGATTCACGCCTGGGGCCGAAGGAGGCTGGAGACCTTGGGAGAGCGCCAGGAGCTGCTGAACCGCCTGTACGTTATCGTGCTCGTGGTCATTTTTGGGGTCATGACGGTGGTCACCCTGCCAGGGGGGATCTACGACGCGCTCCGGTACTACCTGCTGGAGCCCGTGGACAAGACGCGGTACTTCCAGCCAGGGAGCAACCTGGCCCACGCCATCGTCGCCCTGCCGGTGTGGGCGTACTACCTGAACAGCGCCATCCGGATGGTGCGGCGCCAGGAGCCAAGCGCGGGGCCACCTTCTGGAGGCGCATGAGCCTGGCGGGACGGCTTCGCCAAGGGGTCCCTTTTTGGTGCGCCGCCGGCCAGAGTGATATGATGGCGGTAACGGTCGGCGCATTGTAAAAAAGGAGGAATCATCATGCCAGGTCGTGCTCCTGGTGTTGCGTACAGCGTCACGATCCGAACGCAGTACCCTAATCGGCCCGGAATGCTGGGGAAGGTGACGTCGGCCATTGGCGAGGCGGGTGGGGATATCGGGGCGGTGGACGTCGTCGAGTCGTCCCGGGACCTCATGGTCCGCGACGTCACCGCCAACGCCCGCGACGAGGCCCACGGCCAGGAGATCGTGGCGCGGGTGCGGCAGGTCCCTGGGGTGCAGGTGTTGAGCGTCTCGGACCCCACGTTTCTGCTCCACCTGAGAGGCAAGATCGAGATCCACTCGAAGCATCCTCTGAGGACACGGAACGACCTGTCCATGATGTACACGCCTGGAGTGGGGCGGGTCAGCGTGGCCATCCACGAGGACCCGAAGTCCGTGTGGGCCCTGACCACCAAGTGTAACACCGTGGCCGTGGTGACCGATGGCACCGCCATCCTGGGCCTGGGGGACCTGGGCCCGGAGGCCGCCCTGCCGGTCATGGAAGGGAAGGCGCTGCTTTTCAAGGAGCTGGCGGGGGTGGATGCCTGGCCCATCTGCCTGGCGACCAAGGACCCCGACGAGATCATCCAGACAGTGAAGTACATCGCCCCAAGCTTTGGGGGCATCAACCTGGAGGACATCTCCGCTCCCCGGTGCTTCTACATTGAAGAGCGCCTGAAGGAGGAGCTGGAAATCCCGGTGATGCACGACGACCAGCACGGGACGGCGGTGGTGGCGCTGGCGGCCCTGTCCAACGCGCTGAAGCTGGTGAAGAAAACCTTCGAGGGCCTGAAGGTGGTGCTGGTGGGGGTGGGCGCAGGGGGTACAGCCACGGCGCGCATCCTGGTGGACGCGGGTGTCCGCAATCTCGTAGGTTTCGACCGGGAAGGGCCGGTGTACCGGGGCCGAAACTACGGAGACAACCCGGGGAAGAAGTGGCTGGCGGAGCACACCAACCCCGACAACTTCCAGGGGTCGCTCAAGGAGGCTATGGAGGGGGCGGATGTCTTCATTGGTCTGGCGGGCCCCAACTTGCTCGGCCCGGAGCACCTGAAGGGGATGAACCGGGACGCCATCGTGTTCGCCATGGCCAATCCGGACCCGGAGGTCTGGCCGGAAGAGGCAGAGCCTTACGTGCGGGTCATGGCCACCGGGCGCTCCGACTATCCCAACCAGGTCAACAACGCCCTGGGCTTTCCAGGGATTTTCCGGGGTGTCCTGGACTCGCGGGCGCGGGAGATCAACTCGGAGATGAAGCTGGCGGCAGCAAGGGCCATCGCCAGCGCCGTCCCGGCCAACCAGCTCCATGAGGAGTACATCATCCCCAGTGTCTTCGACCGCGGCGTGGCCCGGGCCGTGGCCCGGGAGGTGGCCGCCGCGGCCCACAAGACGGGCGTGGCCCAGCGATCCCGGCGGCTCAAGGGAGGCCTCTTCCGCCTGGCGGGCGTGCGGTAGTTGTTGCGCGCCTGCGGGCGTGGTATAATCGGCGGGCTAAAGGGGTCTGGTGGTGCGTGGGCACTGCCAGAGGGGGGGAACCTTTAAGCCAGTCCTGCGAGGCTGGCAAGGTGATGTTATGGGACTTACCTCCCGGCAACCGGTAGGCAAAGAGGGCCGAGGAGAATCCCTTGCTAGGCCGCAGGCAAGGGATTTTTTTGTGGTCGCAAAGCAGATCATGGCTGCCGAGGATGTCCGCCGCGCCATTACCCGCATGGCCCACGAGGTGCTGGAGCGCAACCGGGGGGCCGAGGGGCTCATGTTTGCGGGGATCCACTCGCGCGGAGTCCCCCTGGCCCGTCGCTTGGCCAGTCGCGTGCGGGAGATCGAAGGCGTGGACGTGCCTGTGGCGGCCATTGACATCGGACTGTACCGGGACGACGTTGCTGCCCGGGCCCAGCCCGTGGTCCGCTCCACGAACTTTCCTGCCTCCGTTGACGGCCGCACCGTGGTGCTCGTGGACGATGTGCTTTTCACGGGCAGGACGATTCGTGGTGCTCTGGACGCCCTCATGGACTTCGGAAGGCCCGGGCGGGTGCAACTCGTGGTGCTGGTGGACCGGGGGCACCGGGAGCTGCCCGTTCGAGCCGACTACGTGGGCAAGAACGTGCCCACCGCCCGGGAAGAGGAGGTGCAGGTTCACGTTGAGGAGGTGGACGGGTGCGACGAGGTCCTGCTGGTCACGAGAAGGGAGGGACGCTGATGGCCCTGACGGTCCAGCCCGTGGTCCAGCCAGCGGTGTCGGCACCGGTGGGGAGCCTCGTGGACGGCAGCCGACGCCACATCCTGGACCTGGACGATTTCGCCGTCGAAGAGATGGAGCTGGTGTTCACGACCACCGATGCCATGCAGGAGGTGCTGGGCCGGGACATCAAGAAAGTCCCCACCCTGCGGGGCAAGGTCGTGGTGACGCTTTTCTACGAGCCCAGCACCCGGACTCGGGTGTCCTTTGAAGGGGCAGGCAAGCTCCTCAGCGCCGACGTGATCAACGTTTCCGCCTCGGGCAGCAGCGTGGAGAAGGGGGAGTCGCTCCTCAACACCGTACGGACGCTTCAGGCCACTGGCGCCGACGTGCTGGTGGTCCGGCACCACCACTCGGGGGCGCCTTATTTCATAGCCCGCCATCTGGAGCGCACCCGGGTCATCAACGGGGGCGACGGCTGGCACGCCCACCCCACGCAGGGGCTGCTGGACCTGTACACCATCCAGCGCCACTTGGGACGCGTGGCTGGCGTCAAAGTGGTCCTGGTGGGGGATATCGTCCACAGCCGGGTGGCACGCTCGAACCTGTGGGGCCTCTTGGCCATGGGCGCCAAGGTGACGCTCTGCGCCCCGCCGACCCTGCTGCCGTACGAGTTTCTCCAGGGTCACTATCGGCAGCCTGGACACCCCTGGGCCTCCGTGGAGGTTGAGGGCAGCGTGGAGCGGGCCCTGGAAGGGGCCGACGTGGTGATGCCCCTGCGCCTCCAACGGGAGCGCCAGCAAAGTGGCCTGCTCCCCACCCTCAGGGAGTACTCCAAGATGTACGGGGTGGACGAGAGGCGGCTGGCGCGGGCGAACCCTGGGGCACTGGTGCTCCATCCGGGCCCCATGAACGAAGGGATCGAGATCAGTCCTCAGGTAGCCCACGGCGCTCAGTCGCTCATCGAGGAACAGGTCAAAAACGGCGTGGCGGTGCGCATGGCCCTGCTCTACCTGCTGCTCCGGCCTGCGGCGGAGGGAGGGAAGCGTTGATGCCGGCACGGTCCTGGCTCATCCGGGGCGCACGCCTGGTGGACGCTTCCACGGGCATGGACCGCTCGGGCGACCTGCTGCTGGCGGACGGACGGGTCTTGAAGGCGGGCGAGGCCATCCGCGAAGGCGACGTGCCTCCGGGGTGCGCCGCGGTCGCGGGAGACGGTCTGGTGGCCTGTCCTGGTTTCATTGACCTGCACGCCCACTTCCGGGAGCCTGGCTACGAGGACAAGGAGACCATTGCCACCGGCGCGCTGGCCGCCGCCAGGGGCGGGTTTGCCACGGTCTGCTGCATGCCCAACACCAATCCGCCCATGGACAACGCGAGTGTGGTGGACTACGTGCTGCGCAGGGCGAGAGAGGCCAATCTGGTCCGGGTGCTTCCCATCGGGTGCGTTACCAAGGGAAGGGCGGGCCGGGAGCTGGCGGAGATGTGGGAGATGGCCCAGGCGGGCGTCGTTGGCTTCAGCGACGACGGAAACGGGGTGGCCGATGCCTCCCTCATGCGCCAGGCCCTGACCTACGCGGGAGGGTTGGGTCTTCCTGTCATAGACCACTGTGAAGACCCAAGCCTCTCCCAGGGTGCGCCGGTGAACGAAGGGTGGGTATCCAACCGCGTGGGGCTCCGGGGCTGGCCCGCTGCCGCTGAAGAGGTGATGGTGGCGCGAGACATTGCTCTGGCGGAGGTCGCCAGGGGGCGTTTGCACCTGGCCCATCTGACCACGGCCGGCTCCGTGGAGCTGGTACGCCAGGCGAAGCAGCGGGGCCTTGCCGTCACCGCGGAGGTCACGCCGCATCACCTGACTCTGGACGAACGCTGGGTCCTGGGCCACGACTCGGAGGGCCCGCTGGCGGGGCCGCTGATGCCCTGGGCCTACGACACGGCGACCAAGGTCAACCCGCCTTTGCGTAGCCAGGCGGATACCGAGGCGCTGCTCCAGGGACTTCAGGAAGGGGTCATTGACCTCATCGCCACGGACCACGCACCCCAGGCGCTGGCGGACAAGCTGGTGACCTACGACGACGCTGCTTACGGCATCAGCGGCCTGGAGACGGCCGTGGGCGCTCTGCTGACCTTGGTGCACCGGGGACGGCTTAGCCTGATGACCCTGGTGGAGCGGCTCACGCTTGGCCCCCTGCGGGTTCTGGGGGGATCGTACAGGGAGCTGGGTACCCTGCGGCCGGGCTCTCCCGCCGATATCGTTCTTCTGGACCTGGACGGGGAGTGGGTAGTCCGGTCGTCGGAGTTCGCCTCCAAGGGCAGGAACACGCCGCTGGAGGGCGTGACCCTCCGGGGCCGTGTCGTGGCGACGTTCGTCGGTGGGCAGCCGGTGCATTCACTGCTCCGGGATGTGCAGGGAGAACCCGTGGAGTCAGCGCGATGAAGAGCGACGCCTACCTGGTGCTGGAAGACGGCTCGGTGTTTGCCGGCGAGCCCTTTGGCGCCCCGGGAACGGCCGTGGGGGAGGTGGTGTTCAACACCTCCATGACGGGGTACCAGGAGATCCTGACGGACCCTTCCTACGCGGGCCAGATGGTGGTGGCTACGTACCCCCTCATCGGCAACTACGGCATCAACGACCAGGACGTGGAGTCGGAGCGGGTACAGGTGGCCGGGTACGTGGTGCGCCACCACGCCCGCCATCCCAGCCATTGCCACAGCGCCTCCACCGTGGACGCCTACCTGGCCTCCCAGGGGGTGCCGGGCCTGAGTGGCGTGGACACCCGGGCCATCACCCGGAAGCTCCGCTCCCAGGGTGTCATGATGGGGTGCCTGACGACGGAGCTGACGCCCGAGGAGGCGGGCGAGCGTTTGCGGCAGGCGCCTCGTTACGGGGCCGTGGACTACGTGCAGGCGGTGAGCACCAAGGCCCGGTACGAGTGGGACGGCACCGGCGGCGCTGGTGGGCGGGATGACGCGTACCACATCGTCGTCACCGATTGCGGCCTCAAGTACAACATCCTCAGGCACCTGCGGGCCCGTGGGTGCCGGGTCACGGCGGTGCCGGTGTCCACAAGCGCGCAGGCCATCCTGGCCCTGAGGCCCCACGGCGTGCTCTTCTCGCCTGGGCCGGGGGATCCGGCGCTGCTTGGGTACGCGGTGGAGGTGGTCAGGGGGTTGCTGGGCCGGACACCCGTGTTCGGCATCTGCCTGGGGCACCAGCTTCTGGCAAGGGCTTTGGGTGCCCAGACCTTCAAGCTCAAGTTCGGCCACAGAGGTGGGAACCACCCGGTCCAGGATGTGGCGACCGGGCGGGTCTCCATCACGGCGCAGAATCACGGCTACGCCGTGGACCCGAAGACGCTCCCACCAGAACTGGAGGTGAGCCATGTCAACCTGAACGACGGCACGGTAGAGGGGATTGCCCATCGGCAGCTCCCCGTCATGGGGATTCAGTTTCATTCCGAGGCTGCACCGGGGCCTTGGGACAACGAATACCTCTTCGACAGGTTTCTTTCTATGGTGAAGGAGGTAACTCGATCATGAGAAGCACACGGGACGTGCGGGAAGACGTCCTGCCCGCGGAAACGGCGGCGATGAAGGTGCCGCCCAGGAATCGTTGGCAGGTGTTGCTGGTAGAGTACGAGCTCTTGGATGCCTACTGGAGCCAACTGCACCAGCGCGTATGGATGAGTGGTCTGGTGCTGGTGGGCCTCAGCATGGTGGGCCTCACCTTTCTGGCGGTGGTCATGGAGCCAGGCGAAGTGGAGAGCCGGCGCATCATCAGCCTTATCGGCGCCGTGGCTTCGCTGCTGACTGTGGGCTGGTGGCTGCTGCTCAGGCGCATTTTTACCGCCCAGCGTGTCGCCGAATACCGCAGGGACGAGATCGAGCGGGAGATGGGGATGCGCTCGGGCCTGTACCTGACGTTCTTGCGGCAGAGCCGGCTGTTCGTCTCGCGGCGCTCTGGGACCCTGGCGCGCCAACTGGGCGAGGGTGACCAGGAGCTGGAGAGCGACCTGAAGGAGTTCGCCGCGAGCGCCGAGAGCCGCCCCTGGCTGCCCCGCCTGATGGCGGAACGCTGGGTCTGGCTGCTGATGCCCTGGGTCCTGCTCCTTGCATGGGCCGGGCTGTACACGCTGAAAGCAGGGACGCTTACGTTCTAGAGACAAGGGAAGTGGGCGCTTCTCCGTAGGTAGGGTCGGAACACGCGGCGCTGGGGGGGTGCGCGCCCCGGATGGTTGACGCTTGCGCACGAAGGGCGCGGCCCTTCGGCTGAAGGGCGCGGCGTGCCGGCGGTGCAGCGGGTTGCCCTGCTGACGGCATCTCAAGCTGGCGGCGAGGCGGGAGGGTGACGCTGGCTGGAGACATCGCAAAGGTCCTCATCATCGGGTCGGGGCCCATCGTCATAGGGCAGGCGGCGGAGTTCGACTACGCCGGCTCGCAGGCGTGCCGCGCTCTGCGGGAGGAGGGCATCACCACCGTGCTGGTGAACTCCAACCCCGCCACCATCATGACGGACCAGGGCATTGCGGACGTGGTGTACATTGAACCCCTCACGGTGGAGGTGCTGGAGCGCATCATCTCCCAGGAGAGGCCCCAGGGGCTGCTGCCCACGCTGGGAGGCCAGACGGGGCTCAACCTGGCCGTGGACCTGGCCAGCGCCGGCGTGCTGGAGCGCTACGGCGTGCGCCTTCTGGGGACATCCCTCGAGACCATCCGCAAGGCGGAAGACCGGGCCCTCTTCCGGAAGCTCCTGCTGGACCTGGGCGAGCCCGTTCCGGAGAGCGAAACGGTGACCTCATGGGAAGAGGCCAGGAGGGCAATATCCCGCTTGGGCTTGCCTCTGGTCGTGCGCCCGTCCTACACGCTAGGGGGCACGGGAGGAGGGCTGGCGTCCACCTGGGAGAAGCTGGAGGAGGTGGTGCGGGGAGGCCTGGCGGCCAGCCCCATTCACCAGGTGCTCCTGGAGCGGTCCGTTGCAGGGTGGAAAGAGGTGGAGTACGAGGTGATGCGGGACGGCGCCGACAACTGTATCACCGTGTGCGTCATGGAGAACATGGACCCCATGGGGGTGCACACGGGGGACAGCATCGTGGTGGCGCCCAGCCAGACGTTGACGGACAAGGAGCACCAGATGCTGCGGAGCGCCAGCCTCCGCATCATTCGGGCCCTGGGGGTAGAGGGGGGATGCAACATCCAGTTCGCCCTGGCGCCGCATCCGTGGGTGGCGCCCGAGCTGTACGAGGGAGGCAGGAGGCCGGACCCCTCCTACTATGTCATCGAGGTGAACCCCCGGGTGAGCAGGAGCTCGGCCCTGGCGAGCAAGGCCACGGGCTACCCCATCGCCCGGGTGGCGGCCAAGATCGCGGTGGGGAGGCGCCTGGACCAAATTGCCAACAGAGTGACAGGGAAGACCCTGGCGGTCTTCGAGCCAGCCCTGGACTACTGCGTCGTCAAGATTCCCCGCTGGCCCTTCGACAAGTTCCCCACCGGGGACAGGACGCTGGGGGTGCAGATGAAGGCCACCGGGGAGGTCATGGCCATTGACCGCACCTTTGAGGCGGCGCTCCAGAAGGCGGTCCGTTCCCTGGAGTTAGGTGGCCGGTCCCTGCTGTGGGAGGACCCGGCGTGGCGGGACGGCGAAACCTCCCTGGAGAGCCTCCCCCTCCATCCCCACGACCAGCGCCTGTGGGCGCTCATGGCGGCCCTGCGCCGCGGCGTGGACATCCGGGAGCTGGCCCAGAGGACGGGCATCGACCCCTGGTACCTGGAGGCGTGCCAGAACATCGTGTACATGGAGCAGCGGTTGCTCCAGGAGCCGCTGGCGGCCCGGCTGCTGTGGGAGGCGAAGAGGACGGGGTTCTCCGACAAGCAGATCGGGACACTGGCGGACCGCCTGCCGGAGCAGGTCCGGGCCTTGCGGTCGGCCTGGGGCATCCGCCCGGTGTACAAGGTAGTGGACACCTGCGCCGCGGAGTTCGAGGCCCAGACACCCTACTTCTACGGCACATACGAGCAGGAGAATGAGGCGGCGCCGCTGCCTTTCCCCAAGGCGGTGGTCATTGGCAGCGGCCCCATCCGCATAGGGCAGGGGATTGAGTTCGACTACTGCAGCGTCCATGCGGCCTGGGCCCTCCAGAAGGAGCGCGTCGCCGGCATCATGGTGAACTCCAACCCGGAGACGGTGTCCACCGACTTCGACACCAGTGACCGGCTGTACTTCGAGCCGCTGGACGAAGAGAGCGTGCGGGACGTGCTGGAGAACGAGGGCCTGGACGCGGGGGACGGCACCTCCCGGGTGCCTCCGGCGTTGGTCCAGTTTGGTGGGCAAACGGCCATAGACCTGTCTCAGGCGCTGGACCGGGCGGGGATGCCGCTGCTGGGCTCGTCGGCGCAGGCCATCGACATCGCCTCGGACCGGCGGAAGTTCGAGGACTTCCTGGCGCGGCAGGGCATCCCCCAGCCTCCCGGGGCGGCGGTGACCACCATGGAGGAGGCGCTGGGCGTGGCCCAGCGCATTGGCTATCCGGTGCTCATCCGCCCCAGCTATGTGCTGGGCGGGCGGGCCATGGAGATCGTGCAGGGTGCCAGCGAGCTCATCCGCTACCTCACGGTGGCCGTGGAGGTGGGCCAGGGACGGCCGGTGCTCATTGACAAGTACCTGGAGGGGAGAGAGGCGGAGGTGGACGCTGTCTGCGACGGTGAGCAAGTGCTCATCCCGGGCATCATGGAGCACGTGGAGCGGGCGGGTGTCCACAGCGGGGACTCCATGGCCATCTACCCCGGGCTGAGCTTGACCGAGGAAGAGGTGCAAACCCTGGTGGACTATACCACGCGCATTGCTCTGGGGCTGGGAATGCGCGGGCTCATGAACATCCAGTTCGTGGTCATGGGCTCGGCGCGGCACCGGGACCCGGCCACGTTCCGGCGGGAGCTGTCGCCGAAGGAGCCTGCCACGGTCTACGTGCTGGAGGCCAACCCCAGGGCCAGCCGGACCGTCCCTTTCATCTCCAAGGTGACCGGGGTTCCCATAGTGCGCCTGGCTACCCAGGTGCTCCTGGGCCGGAAGCTGCGGGACCTGGGCTATGCTGGCGGGCTGTGGGCATACAACGGCGTTGTGGGGATCAAGGCGCCGGTGTTCTCCATGGCCAAGCTGGCAGGTGTGGACACGTACCTGGGGCCGGAGATGAAGTCCACGGGTGAGGTCATGGGCGTGGACCACAACTTCCGGGCCGCCGTGGCCAAGGCCCTCCTGGCCAGCGGGCTGACCCTTTCCCCGGGGGCCTCGGTGCTGCTCAGCATCGCCGACAAGGACAAGGCCGAGGCGCTGCCTCTGGTACGCGCCCTGGTCCAGGCGGACTGCCGGCTGTACGCTACGGAAGGGACTGCCGCTATGATCCAGGCCCTGGGTATCCCAGCAATCACCATCCCCAAGCGCCTCTCGGACGTGCACCCCAATGTGCTGGACGTCATCCACGACGGGACGGTGCAGGCGGTGGTGAACACGGTCTCGCAGACCTCGGCCATTCTGAGGGACGGTTTCGAGATCCGGCGGGCGGCCGTGGAGCGAAGGGTCCCCTGTTTCACGTCGCTGGACACGGCACGGGCCGCGGCAGAGAGCTTGCTGCACGGACCGCAGGGGTACCAGGTGCGGCCCAGCGACGCGTACCTGCGGGGAAGGGAAGGACGAGACCAGTGATACCGGAAGAGGCTGTTCCCGAGGCGCCTGGTCCCGGGGGCCAGGGCCCCGGGCCGGAGGCGGGCCGGCGTCGGTCGCGACACCGCCGCCGGCGGAGGGCACCCAGGGCTACGGGTGAAGGGGAGGTAGCCCAGTCCTTGGCTGCGGGCGCCGGTGGCGTGCCAGCCGCCTCCGACCAGGCGGCGCCCTTGCCTGCCCCATCGGGCGACCTGGTGCCCGGGGCCGGTGCAGAGGCGAAGGCCCCGGCAACGCCCTACCGGCGGAGGCGACGCCGGGCGCCGCGTCGGCCCCGGGAGGTCTCGGCTCCACCCGCGGTGACTCCTGCTGTGGTGCCTGGAGCGATGCGGCCGTTCTCCCATCCCAGCGAGGAGGAGTTTGGGCGGATCCTGGACTTTTACGGCGTGAAGTGGCTGTACGAACCGCGCTCTTTCCCCTTGCGCTGGGAGGGGGACCGGGTGGTGGAGATGTTCACGCCCGACTTCTACCTCCCCGAGCTGGACCTGTACGTAGAGCTGACCACCATGAGGCAGAGTCTTGTCACGGACAAGAACAGGAAGCTCCGCCGCATCCGGGAGCTGTACCCAGACACCACCATCAAGCTGCTCTACCGGCGGGACTTCCACCGTCTCCTGGCCAAGTACGGCTTTGGGCCCCTGGCGGAGGCGGAGGTCCGGGGGATCGAGCGGGTCCTTCTGAGCAAGGCCCAGATCGAGCGGCGCGTGGCGGAGCTGGGGGGCACCATCTCCAGGGACTATGCGGGGAAGGCACCTATCCTCATCGGCGTGCTGCGGGGCGTCTTCTGCTTCATGGCCGACCTGATGCGGCAGGTCTCGCTGCCCATCTCGGTGGAGTTCATGTCCATCTCCTACTATCACGAGGGAGAGGAGCACCAGGTGAGGATCACCAAGGAGCCTGGGCTGGACATCACCGGGCGGGACGTGCTGCTGGTGGAGGACATTGTGGACACGGGGATGACGTTGAACTACCTGCTCAGGTACCTGGCGGACAAACAGCCGGCTAGCCTCAAAGTGTGCGCCCTGCTGGACAAGCGGGTGCGACGGCTGATGCCGGTGCCGGTGGACTACGTGGGGTTCGAGGTGCCGGACGAGTTCCTGGTGGGGTACGGGCTGGACTACCTGGAGAAATACAGGAACCTGCCCTTCATCGGGATTCTCCGGCCTGGCGGGGGGGGCCAGGAGGGCCCGGAAAAGGGAAGTCCCAAGTAACTCCGTTCTTCGCTTCGCCGCTAGCCTCTGCGCTTGGAGGGCGCCCTCGCCGCGTGAGCCCTAGCTTTGGAGCAGTTCCCTCGGTTACTTGGGACAGGGCCAAGGTATCACCGGCGGCCGGAGTTGTCAAGCGGGAGGGGGCAGCGGTTTTTGTCCATTTTTCGGGCCGCCGCGGCGGGCAGTCGTCGAGGGAGGCCGGCGGCGCCGGTTCCGCCGCCTTTCGCTATGCTATACTCAGGGTTGCCCACATCTTCCCTGGGAACGCCCACCGCGCCTGGGGGCGAGGGAAGGGCAGGCCATGAACGTTGGTGTCTGCCGTATCCAGATCCGATTGCCCGAGAACGGGACGCTCAAGGGCAAGCGCCAGGTGGTCCAGTCCCTGGCCAGCCACCTGCGCAGCCGGTTCAACATCTCGGTGGCCGAAGTGGAAGACAACGAACATCACCAGCTCCTGACCCTGGGGGTGTCGTGCGTGAGCAATGACTCGCGCCACGCCAACCAGGTGCTGTCGCAGGTGGTGGCCTACGTCGAGCGGACCCGCCGCGACGTGGAGCTCCTGGACTACAGTCTGGAGATCATCCGAGGGGCATAACCCTGGTGGATGTGCCCGGGTTCCTTCAGTGGGTCCAGCAGGTCCCGGGGTATCAGGGCCAGGTCGTGCACCGGGAGAGCCTGCCTCCGCGCGAGCCCGTGCATGGAGAGCTGGGCAGGCCGCTGGACGCCCTGGTAGAGGGCCGTCTGCGGGACCTGGGGCTCCTTCCCCTGTACCGGCACCAGGCCGAGGCCATCAACGTCCTGTACCAGGGTCGGCACGTGGTGGTGGCCACGGGCGCTGCCAGTGGCAAGAGCCTCTGCTACCAGGTCCCTGCCCTGGAGGCCCTGGCGCAGGACCCCAGCAGCCGGTCGCTGTACCTGTTTCCCACCAAGGCCCTGGCCCAGGACCAGCTCCGGAGCCTTCGGCTCCTCTGCGGGGACCTCCTGCCGCTGCGGGCAGCCATCTACGACGGGGACTCTCCGCCAGAGGTCCGGCTGGAGGCCAGGCGCACGGCCCATCTCCTCCTCACCAATCCCGACATGCTCCACGCGGGCATCCTGCCCAACCACAGGAGCTGGAGCCGGCTCTTCCGCCACCTGCGCTACGTTGTCCTGGACGAGGCCCACGTGTACCGGGGTATCTTCGGGTCTCACGTAGCCAACGTGCTCCGGCGCCTGCGCCGTGTGTGTCACTGGTATGGGAGCGATCCCCAGTTCATCCTCTGCTCCGCAACGCTGGCCAACCCGAGGGAGCTGGCCGAAGCCCTGGTGGGGCTCCCCTTCGCGGTCGTGGCGAACGACGGCTCCCCATCGGGCGGAAAAGCGTTCGTGTTCTGGAACCCGCCTCTCGTGAACGGCGGGGACCGGGGCCGCAAGAGCGCCACGGCGGAAGCAGCGCTCCTGATGGGGAGCCTCGTGCGCGAACGGGTCAGGACCCTGGCCTTTGCCCGCACGCGGAGGCAGGTGGAGCTTATGTACGTGGCCGTCCGGAGGCAACTGGCCGAAGAGGCCCCCGGGCTGGTGTCGCGCATCAGCCCTTACAGGGCCAGCTACCTGCCGGAGGAGCGCAGGCGCATCGAGCGCGCCCTGGCCGAGGGGAAGCTCCTGGGGGTGGTCTCCACCAACGCGCTGGAGCTGGGGATCGACATAGGGGACCTGGAGGCGACCGTGCTGGCGGGGTACCCGGGGAGCGTGAGCAGCACCTGGCAGCAAGCGGGGCGCAGCGGCCGGCGCCAGGAGGATTCCTTGAGCGTCCTCGTGGCCCGGGACAACCCGCTGGACCAGTACCTGATGCGGCACCCCGAGTTCTTCTTCGGGCGTCCTCATGAGCATGCCCTCACGAGCCCCCAGAACCCGTACGTGCTGGCGTCCCATCTGCTGTGCGCCGCCTACGAGATGCCCCTGACGGAGCGGGACGCGGCCCTCTTTGGCGTCGCGTTCCAGGAGCGGGTGGGGGCCTTGGAACGGGAGGGTGCCCTGCGGAAGGAGCGGGGCCGCTGGTTCCTGAGCCCTGCGCTCCACTATCCGGCCCAGCGGGTGCCCCTTCGCTCCGCTTCCTCCCACACGTATACTGTGGTGGACCGCTCCACGGGCGCTCTCCTGGAGGAGGTGGCGGAGGAGTCGGCTTTCTTCACGCTCCACCCCGGCGCTGTGTACCTGCACTTCGGCGAGCCCTACCTGGTGGAGGAGCTGGACCTCAAGACCAGGACGGCCTACGTGACTTCTCGGGAGCTGCCCTACTACACCCAATGCCGGGACCTGACGGAGATTCGGGTCATCAGGGCTTGGAAGGAGACGCGGTTCGATGGGGCGCAGGTGTGTCTGGGGGATGTGGAAGTCTCGAACCAGGTGGTGGGGTACCGGAGGCGTGCCCACTTCACCGACGAGACAATGGGGGAGGAGGCCCTGGGGCTGCCGCCCCTGCGGTTCCGTACCGTGGCCCTCTGGTTCGATGTGCCCCAGCCGCTCTTGGAGTCGGTCCGAGCGAAGCGGCTGGACCTGGCGGGAGGGCTGCACGGCGCGGAGCACGCGGCCATCGGTGTCCTGCCCCTGTTCGCGCTGTGCGACCGCAACGACATCGGGGGGGTCTCCACGCCCCTGCACCCGGATACCGGGAAGCCGCAGGTCTTCATCTACGACGGCCACGCAGGAGGCATCGGCATCGCCGAGAAGGGGTACGAGCTGGTGAGGGAGCTCTGGGCCGCGACCCTCCAGGTGGTGGAAGGCTGCCCGTGCGAGGCCGGGTGTCCGGCGTGTATCCAGTCGCCCAAGTGTGGCAACAACAACGAGCCGCTGGACAAGCAGGTGGCAGCCATGCTCCTCAGGGAGTTCCTGGGCGTGGGGGGGGCCGCCGCCCGCTCGGCTAAAGGAAGGTCGTAGTCCGTGGCGGAAGAGCCAAGGTTCCTGGTGGACCTGAACGTAGGGCGGCTGGCCAAGTGGCTGCGGGCCATGGGGTACGATGCCGTCTTCGTGCCGGGGGCGGGGGACAGCGAGCTGGTGCGGCTGGCCCAGGCCCAGAGGCGCGTCTTGCTCACCAAGGACACGTCGCTCCTGCGCCGGCGCGTCGTCACGTCGGGCCAACTGCGGGTCCTGCTGGTCCGGGGCGACTACATCCTGGACCAGCTCCGGCACGTGGTACGGGAACTCCGGCTGGACGCCCCTCGCGACTTCTCGCGGTGCCTGGAGTGCAACGTCCCCCTCGCCTTCCTGGCACGGGAGGTGGCCAGAGGGCGTGTGCCAACGTACGTCTTTGCGACCCAGGAGGAGTTCCAGGAGTGCCCCACGTGTGGCAAGGTGTACTGGCGAGGGACTCACTGGGCCAACATGAAACGGGACCTGGCCCGCGTGCGGAGCGGGACGGAGTGAGGTCCGCCTTGGGCGCGGCGTTCGTTTACTCGGACCAGCTCTCCCGGCATGTGCTGCGTTCGGACCACCCCTTGAGGCCGGCCCGGCTGCGCCTTACGTACGAGCTGCTTCGGGCCCTGGGGGCCTTCGCTGGGGAGGGCTCTCGCCTCGTGGAGCCAAGAGAGGCGACCAGGGAAGAGGTCCTGGGGTTCCACGAGCCGGCATACCGGGCGGCGGTCGAGGCCGTGAGCTACGGCCTGGTGGTGCCGGGTGCGGAGCGGTACGGCCTGAGCCTCTACGGCGACAACCCTATCTTCCCGGGCATGTACGAAGCGGCCCTGCTCTCCACGGGCGCCTCCCTCACTGCGGCGGACCTCCTGCTGGCGGGGGAGGTGCGGGTTGCCTTCAACTCAGCGGGCGGGCTGCACCACGCCATGCCCGGGTACGCTTCAGGCTTCTGTGTCTTCAACGACCCGGTCATCGCCATCCAGCGATTCGTGGCGCGGGGCCTGCGGGTTGCCTACGTGGACATCGACGCCCACCACGGTGATGGCGTCCAGCATGCCTTCTATGAGACGGACGCAGTCATCACCGTTTCGCTCCATGAGTCGGGCCACTACCTTTTCCCCGGGACGGGCTTCGTGGAGGAGCTGGGCTCGGGGCGCGGACGCGGGTACTCCGTGAACCTCCCGCTGGCCCCCCTCACGGACGACGAGGTGTATGTCTGGGCGTTCCAGGAGGTGGTCCCACCGCTGCTGAATGCCTATCGGCCCGACGTTCTGGTCACGCAGTTGGGGGTGGACACCTACTATCGCGACCCTCTGGCGCATCTGAAGCTGACGACCACGGGATACGTGCAGGTGGTGAAGGCCCTGGCTGAGCTCGCCGAGGGCAAGCCGTGGCTGGCCCTGGGTGGGGGAGGGTACGACCTATCGGCGGTGGCGCGCTGCTGGTCTCTGGCCTATGGCGTCATGCTCGGCCGGGAGTGGCCCAACGAGCTGCCCCAGGAACATCAGGAGCGCCTGGGGGACGCGACCCTCCGCGACCGGGAGGCCCCGGAGCTCTCCGGGGAGATGCGAGAAGCGGCCAAACGCTTTGCCGAGGGGAGCGTGCAGGAGGTCCGGCGGCTAGTCTTCCCCTGTCACGGGCTGTTGCTGGGTGTTGAATCCCGACTGGTCGGGACGACCATCCCTCTGTCCCCCTTCCTGGCCAGGAAGGGGGTAAGAATTATATCTGGGGGACACCCCCAGACCCCCGTCCCTTCGACTTCGCTCAGGGCAGGCTCCGGGGCTTCGCCCCTCTGGACACCCCTTTTCCGCAGACTGGTAG
>JACQOS010000026.1 GCA_016202425.1 Chloroflexota bacterium | reverse complement strand
TGGGGGACACCTCCGACTTTGTCGAGAGTCTCGATGGCTCTGCCATCGGACCCCAGAACCCCGCCATCCCGACCCGTCGGGATGGACTCCCCTTTTTCAGCGGCCTGCTAGAAGGCGACGCATCGTGGGCTTGGCGGCGCGCGGGCACCGGGGGGGCCTCAGCCTGGCGTCCGCTTCGCCTGCTCGACGATGCGTGGGACTAGGTGCGGCGGGACCTCCTCGTAGCGGGCGAACGACATCTGGAAGCTCCCCCGACCCTGCGTCATGGCGCGGAGGTCCAGGGCGTAGTGAAGGAGTTCGGCCTGAGGGGCCTCCGCCTCCACCGTAGTCGTCCCGCTCTGCGGCACCATCCCCAGGATCCTTCCCCGCTTGGAGTTGAGGTCGCCCATGATCTCGCCTGTGTACTGGTCCGGTACCCGTACCTGGAGCCGCATCACCGGCTCCAGCAACGTTGGCCTGGCCTCGCTGACCCCCTTGCGAAGGGCGTGGGACCCGGCGATCTCAAAGCTCATGTTGGAAGAGTCGACGGGGTGGGAACTCCCGTCGTACAGGACCACGCGCAGATCCACGATGGGATAACCTGCCAGGACCCCCTCCGGCAGGGCCTTGGTGATCCCTTTCTCCACAGCCCCTCTATACTCCTTGGGGACATTCCCGCCCACGACGCGTTCGGCAAACTCGAAGCCGCTGCCCCGGGGCAGAGGCTCCAGCTCGATCATGACGTGGCCATACTGACCGTGGCCGCCCGTCTGCTTCTTGTGCTTGTACTCGGCCCGAGTGAAGGCGCCGATACTCTCCCGGTAGGGGACCTTTGGGGGGGCCACCAGCAGTTCGACACCGAACTTCCTCCTGGCCTTCTCCACCGCCACTTCAACGTGGGTATCGCCCAGGCCCGAGAGGAGGGTTTCCCCGGTGCTGGGCTCGCGCTGCATCTGGAGCGTCGGGTCCTCCTCTACCAGGCGAGCCAGGGAGCTGGTCATCTTGTCCAGGTCAGCCTTGCTCTTGGGATAGATGGCTGCGGTGTAGACGGGTGCCGGGAACTTGATGGGAAAGAGGGAGAGAGGGCGGTCCCGCTGGGCCAGGGTATCTCCCGTAGCAGCGGCAGACAGCTTGGCCACGGCACCGATGTCCCCCGCGACCAGGCGCTCCACCTGTTCCTGGACCTTGCCTCGGGGGACAAAGACCTGGCCAATGCGTTCCTGTTGCCCCTTGGTCACGTTCCACACCTGGGAATCGCTCCTGAGGGCACCGCTAAAGACCCGGAAGTAGGACAGCCTTCCCACGAAGGGGTCGGCGGTGGTCTTGAACACCAAGGCCGCCAGGGGCCCCTCCGGGTCGGCGGGCAGCCGAAGAGGCTCCTGTCCGCCTCCGTTGGCCTCCACGGGCGGCACCTCAGCGGGCGAAGGAAGCAGGCGCACCATGGCGTCCAGCAACTCGCGCATCCCCAGGCACTGGAGCGAGGAGCCCATGAGGACTGGCACGAACCGCCCCTGGCCGATGGCCTCCCTTAGCGCCTTGAGCAGCTCATCCTGGCCGATGGCCTCTCCCTCAAGGTACTTGGTGGCCAGGGCGTCGTCGGTCTCCGCGATGGCCTCCAGGAGACGGTCACCCAGCTTGGCCACGTCGCCCTGGAGTTCCTCGGGTATCGCAGCGGCGGGAGGGGAGACCAGGTCCCATACCTCTCGGAAGGCCTGCTGGCTGCCCACGGCCACCTGGACGGCAACGCACCTGCCGCCCAGAACACCGTTCAGGCTGGCAAGGACACGGGGAGCGTCGGCATTCTCCCGGTCCATCTTGTTGATGAACACCATGCAGGGCTTGCCGGCCTCCTGGCAGAGGGCCCACGCCTTTTCGGTGCCCACCTCGACCCCTGAGGGGGCGGAGACCACCAGCAAGGCGGCGTCGGCGGCCCTCAGCGCTGGCAGGACTTCCCCTTCGAAATCGGGATAGCCCGGCGTGTCCAGGACGTTCACCTTGTGCCCCTGCCAGACGCACGGAAGAAGGGAGGTTTGAATGCTGGACCTCCGCCGGACCTCCTCGGGCTCGTAGTCCGAGGAGGTGGTGCCGTCGTCCACCTTCCCCAACCTGCTGATGGCGCCGGCGGTGAAGAGCAGCGCCTCGGCCAGGGAGGTCTTGCCGGATCCGGAATGGCCCAGCAAGACCACGTTGCGCAAGTGGGCAGTGTCGAATTGCGGCATGGCCCCACTCCCTTCCCGATGCTCCAGGCTGGACTCATTGTAGCCAGGGGGCATGGGGAGCGCAACGGAGCAGGGCAGGGCGCTGGTAGGAGGCCCCTCGCTGCGACACCTTCTCGAACCGCCTGGTCCTGCCCCGCCCAGAACGAACGGTTCACGGCGATAGTCCAAAAGGGTCAGCGGCGTGGTCACCCCTGGGTCACCTCCCCGAGGGATGGGCGGGGCCTACGAGGGGGCCTATCCTGGCAGCGGGACGGGGAAAAACCGGGTTGGGAGGGAAGGAGGCCAGTCATGATAGCGATGTTCGGACACCTAGGATTCCTTGGCACTCTGGCCGGGGGGAGCGTGGGACGGCTCCTCTTGGCGGGACTGCTCTTCGGGACCGCGGCGGCCACCGCCCTGACGGCGGCCACCGGCGCCATCTTCACCGACACCCAGTCGGTGGGGGCCAACACCTTCAGCACCGGTACGGTGGACGTCTCGACCTCACCCACCAGCGCCGTCGTGTCGTTCAGCGGCATGGCCCCGGGCGACAAGGTCACGAACGCCGTCACGGTCACCAACGCGGGCTCCTTGCAGCTCCGGTACGCCGTCAAGAGCACCACTACGGAAAACACCCTGGCGGCGCAACTGGACATGACCATCAAGACAGGCGTGACCGCGTGCACCAACGCCGGCTTCGGCAGCGACGGAACCGTGGTCTACGGCCCTGGGGACCTGGGGAGCACCTCCGGTCTCAACGTGGTAGGCGACCCGACGCAGGGGTCCCAGGGAGGCGACCGGACTCTGAACGCGTCGGCCAGCGAGGCGTTGTGCGTCCAGGCATCGTTGCCCGTTGGCACCGGCAACTCTTTCCAGAACCTGAGCACGACCGCTACCTTCGAGTTCGTCAGCGAGCAGACGGCCAATAACTAGGCGGACCACGGGCAAGCGGTTTCAGGGCGGAACCCCCCTCTCCGCCCTGGAACCGCCCCTCAGGAGCATGAACCCCATGATGTTCGTCCAAGCCCCCGCGGTGTCGGCCCCCGTCAGGCGGCCGGGCCTCTCCGGGAGGTTCGCGAAGCTATCCTGCCTGCTGGCCGGGCTCCTCCTCGCCCTCACCGCCGCCCTGGCCACGGCTGTCTTCGTCATCGGCTCCCTGCCGGCGCTGCTGGGATACCGCACCATGGTGGTGACCAGCGGGAGTATGGCGCCCACGATCCGGGTCGGGGATGCTGTCGCCATCGGCAAGGTGGTCCCGAAGACTATCCGCGCGGGCGATGTCATCACCTTCGCCACCGTGGGCGGCAAAGGCATGGTGACCCACCGGGTGGTGGCTATCAAAGAGATCGAGGGCGTCGCCTACTTCCAGACGAAGGGGGACGCCAACGAGTCCCTGGACCCGAACCTGGCCTCGGCCCAGGCGGTCTACGGCAAGATGGCGTGGCGGGTGCCCGCAGGCGGCTACCTGCTCTCCTACGCCGCAACGGCGTGGGGAAAGTGGCTTCTCGTTGGGGGCCCGCTGTTCATCTTGCTGGTCCAGGAGGTGGTCAGCCTCCTTCGGGCCAGGAGGCCACGCTTCCATCTGGCGGGCGGCCCCGCCGTCAGGGAGGCCATCCCCCATGAGGTCTTGCTACCAGGCTAGCGGTGGGCGGGCGAGCCCGGGGTGGCTCCTCTCCGGCCTCGTGGCCGTCCTGACCATGGCCAATGTCCTGCTGGTGGGCGTGCCCTTTGGCCTGACCTCAGCGCTGCTGACGGACACCCCCTCGGTGGGAGCCAACGCGTTCTCCACCAGACCGGACTGGGAGGTCCCCGCGACCGCCCTAGCGAAGGTCCTGAACGGCATCGGGTACGGGGACTATCTGCGCCAGGGGGGGACGTACGCCGTTTGCGCTCAGGTCACCGACGGGGGCAACCCACCGGCGACACCCCTGAGCGCCACTGCCAACCTGGCGGTGCCCAACAACGTGATGACCACGGGGGCCACCTCCGTGTCCCTCAGTTCCGGGAGCTTCACGTGCGAGGGCGCCAGCTACAATTATCAGTCGGGCACGCAGACGGCCGACGCAGCCATTGCCGAAGGGCCCCGGACTTTTCAGGTCACCGCAACCGACGGCGCCTCCAACTCGGCGACCACGAGCTGGGCGGTGACCATTGACAACACCGGCCCCAGCCCCCTCGCTTTCGCAACGGCCAACGGCGGCGCCACCGCTGGGAAGATGGAGTCCGGGGATACCTTCACCGTCACCATGAGCGAGAGCACCATCGACCTGAATCGCATCATCGCTGGGTGGACCGGTGCCTCCACCGCGGTGCAGGTGAAGACGTTCAACAACAACGCCGACTTCGGCGGCAACGATGGCCTGGCGGTCTGCAATGGCGGAACGGGGGCCCAGTGCAAGAGCACGGGCAACGGCTCTCTCAATATCCTGGGCCTGGTCAACCTGGCGGCCACCACCTACGTGACCAACGCCGTCACTTTCAATGCTACCCTCGCCTGGAACTCCGTCACCCGCGTGTTCACAGTCACCCTGGGGACATGTACGGCTCAATGCACCAAGGTGACCACCGGCGGGAGCTCCACTGCCACCTTCCTCCCCCAGGACGGCGCCACCCTGACAGGCGGCCTTCGGGACAGGGCAGGGAACGGGGCAAGCGGGTCCGCCACCGAAGGGGCCACCCACTTCTAGCGCCCTGGCACCACGGTGCTCCCGGGGGTGGTGACGCCGCCCATGGTAAGCTACAGACCAGGAGCCCCATGCGGCGTCTGCTGCCCGCCATTGCGCTGTACTTCCTTCTGGGTATCGTGGCCCCAGGCGACACCCTTCGGCTGAGCCCCGTGGGACGCCTGGCTGCCCCCTATCAGTACAACTTTCTGGCCTGGGAGATCACCCACCTGCCCGCCAAGTGGCTCCGCTGGGCGGGAGAAGCCGTTCTTCCGTTCCGCCCCAACACTGACATCCCGATGCAGGTAGTGGAGCGGTACTTCCGTCTGGAGGCAGAGGTCAGGCAGATGAGGGAGCGGCTGTCGCGCACCGTCGCGGCGGGAGGGCCCGAGGCGCCGCGCCTGGAAAGGGAGCTCCGGGAACTCGAGCAAAGGCGCGACGAGCTGCGGCCTCGGACGGAGGCCACCCTGGAGGCCGCCATCAGCAGCGTCCTGGCGGAGGAGGGGATACCCTTCCGGGTCGGCAAAGTCATCTTCCCGCCCGTGGACTTTGCCCTGGACGATCCGCCCACGGTCCTGGTGGTGTCCCCCAGGGACCGCATCGTGATGAAGGAGCAGGTCTATCTCCGGTCGGATATCTCCACCCGGGAGCAAGAGGGGCTTGAGGAGGCAGTGCTAGGTCGTGAGGACCTCTCTGCTCTGGTGGAAGGCGTAGGGGGCATCTCCACCTATCCCAGCATGATCAACCCTGGGGACCTGCGCCATGCCGCCAGCGTGGCCAGCCACGAATGGCTTCACCAGTACCTGTTCCTCCGGCCCCTGGGCCAGAACTACCGGCGCAGCCCCGAGATGGACGCCCTGAACGAGACGCTCGCCAACCTTGTCAGCGAGGAGCTGGCGGACCGCGTGGTGGCCAGGCTGAGGGGAGAACCGGTACCGCCTGGACGTTCGGGGCCCCGCGAGACCACCCCTGAGACCTGCCCACCCGGCGCATTCTGCTTCGGGCGCGAGATGCGCTTCACCCGCCTACAGGTGGAGGCGCTCTTGGCCCAGGGGAGGGTAGAGGAGGCCGAAGCGTACATGGAGGAGCGCCGCCAGACGTTCGTGCGGGAGGGGTACCCCATCCGGAAGCTGAACCAAGCCTACTTCGCCTTCCACGGCACCTACGCCGATAGCCCCGCCTCCACCAGCCCCATCTTCGGCCAGCTCCAGCGGCTCCGCCGATCCTTCCCCTCGCTGGCCGGGTTCGTCCACGCCCTCGCCAGCGTGTCCAGGTACGAAGAGTTCGAGGGGCTGCTCCAGGAGCGTGCCCCCGCGCCCTAGGCCGGGCGGGCCCTCGAGGAAAAGGAGCCTCTTAGAACGTGTGTGAGATGAACTCATCTCAAAACCCTCACCCCCTGGCCCCCTCTCCCGTCTCAGGCGGGAGAGGGGGGTGCAGGGCTCGCCCTGCACCCACATGCACTAGCGCTGCAGCGTACCTACGACAGAAGACAGTAGCAAGTCGTGGGTCTGGGCAGTGCCCAGTGGGGGACACCCCCAGGCCCCTGCCATCCCGACCCGTCGGGATGGACTCCCCC
>JACQOS010000027.1 GCA_016202425.1 Chloroflexota bacterium | reverse complement strand
GAGCAGTCCCTGGCTCCTGCACCCCCATCCTAACCTTCCCCCGCGAGCGGGGGAAGGGATTTCTCTCCCCCGTTGCACGGGGGAGAGTCAGAGAGGGGGTGAAGCCGACAATTGAAAGGTGCGGCGGGCATGGCCGCTCCCTTGACAGGCCCCCGTGGGCGAGGTAGATTCGATGAGCAGGGAAGATGCGGCTGGGTGGACGGCCGAGACGGGGTGAGCGGACATGCCGTTGACTCCAAGGCAAGCTGCGATCTTGCAGGTGGTGGTGAAGGAACACACCCGGGAAGGGGTGCCTGTTGCCTCGGAGACCGTCGCCCAGCGGAGCGAGTTGCGAGTCAGCCCGGCTACCATCCGGAACGACCTCGCGGAGCTGGAGCAGGAGGGCTACATTCTCCGGCCGCACACCTCCGCCGGTGCCGTTCCCTCGGACAAGGCCTACCGGTTCTACGTGGAGTCGCTCCAGGAGCCCGCGCCGCCCGATACCGAGCTTCAGGCGACCCTCCGCTATCGGTTCCGCAGGAGCCAGCCCAGCCTGGAGGGATGGAGTCGCGTAGCCGCCCAGCTTCTGGCGGACCTGGTACACTGCATGGCCATCGCCACACTGCCCCGGGCGCTGGAGTCCCGATGGAAGCACTTGGACCTGGTTTCCCTTCAGGAGTTCCTGGCGCTTCTGGTCATGGTGCTTCAGGGCACCCGGGTCGCCCAGCAGTTGCTGCCGCTGCGGCAGCCCGCGACCCAGGACCAGCTCAATGTCGTGGCGAACAAGCTGAACGCGACCTTCGGCGGCCGTTCCCGGCGAGAGCTAGAAGCGGACCTCGGGGAGCTGGAGCCCCTGGAGGGCCAGGCGGCCAACGTTGCCGTGGAGATGCTGAAGGCGGACGAGCGGGCACGGTTCCCCGACTACTACATCGATGGGTTGCGCCACATCTTCAGCTACCCAGAGCTGGCGGCAGGTTCGCGGCCCCGGGACGTGGCGGAGCTGCTGGAGGACCGCGACCTGATGGTCGAGGTGTTCGGTGACCTGCCCCAGAGGGGGACAGTCCACGTCACCATCGGCAGCGAGCATAAGTCTGAGCGCCTCCGCCCCTTCAGCGTCGTTTTCGCGCAGTATGGCGCCCTGGAACAGGCCACGGGCATCCTGGGGATCGTGGGGCCCCGACGCATGGAGTACCCCAGCGTCATCGCCCACGTGCGCTACCTCTCCGGCTTCATGAGCGAGCTTGTGGAGGGCGTCCGGGGCCGGCTGCCCTGAGCCTGGTCTCATCCTTCCCTGTTCCTGGCGTCTTCCTGTCCTCTCCGCCGCTGAGGTTGCCGCCATTCGTTTCACCGCGGGCCTACCCCGATGGTAGAATGAGTGCGTGCTGGGGGGCCGTGTCCCCTCTGAGTAAGCCATGGCGAACAAGCGCGACTACTACGAGGTCCTGGGGGTGCCCAGAGATGCCACCGAGGAGTCGGTGCGCAAGGCCTTCCGTCGGTTGGCCCTGGAGTACCACCCGGACCGCAACACGGACGCCGGAGCGGAGGACCGGTTCAAGGAGATCAACGAGGCCTATCAGGTCCTGAGCAACCCGGACAGGCGGGCCGCCTACGACCGTCATGGTCACGCGGGCGTGGCCGTGGCCAACGGGGGCTGGCAGGGCTTCGAGGGGATCGACACGCTGGGGGGCCTCGGGGATATCTTCGATGCCTTCTTCGGCGGGATGGGCGCCGGTACCCAGGCCAGACCTCGCCGTGGCCGAGACCTGCAACTGGGGCTCACCATCTCCTTTGAAGAGGCGGCCCTGGGAACGCAGCGCCGGGTGGAGGTGACCCGCACCGAGCCCTGCGGCCGGTGCCGGGGAAGCCGCTCGGAGCCTGGCACCTCGCCCGAGCGGTGCCGGACGTGCCAGGGCAATGGCCAGGTCCGACGTTCCCAGAGGAGTCTCTTCGGCCAGTTCGTCCAGGTGGTCTCCTGCCCTGCCTGCAGGGGGGAAGGGCAGACGGTCACCCATCCCTGTGCCCAGTGTCGAGGCAGAGGGCTGGAGCCCCGGACGCGGCAACTGGAGGTAAATATCCCCGCCGGCGTGGAGGACGGCACGCGCATCCGCCTCACGGGCGAGGGAGAAGCAGGGGTCCCAGGCGCCCGCCCAGGTGACCTGTACATTGACCTGCGGGTCCAGGAGCATGCGTTCTTCCGGCGCCAGGACAATGACCTTCTGTATGAACTGGCCGTCAACTTTGCCCAGGCGGCGCTGGGCGACACCGTCAAGGTCCCGACGCTGCAAGGCGAGGAGGCGCTCCGTATCCCCGCTGGCATACAGAGCGGCACGGTGCTGCGCATCCGGGGTAAAGGGGTCCCGCACCTGGACGGCGGCAGGCGGGGCGACTTGCTGGTAACGGTGACCGTGGTCACACCCAAGGACCTGGACCCGGAGGCCCGGCGCCTGCTGGAGGCGCTCGCCAAGAAGCTCGGCGCACCCGATGGCGCCGAGGAGCGACGGCGACCGCCAGGCTGGTTCAGGGGAGGCAAGGGTCGCTCCTCCTAAGTCGCCTGGGGGACGGCGGCCCTGCGCCGACGGGGGCCAGGGACGCGGGGTAGCCTGGTTGTCTTCGCGAGGGCGCCTGCCATGAAGTGGCTGGAGCTCAGTGTCCGTGCTGCCGCAGAGTACGCGGAGCCCCTGGCGGAGGTCTTCCGGCGGTACGGCCAGGGGGGCGTCGCCATCCATGAAGCGGGTGCCTGGGACCCCCAAGGGGACGCCCGCTCGCCGCGGGCCGTGGTGGTGACGACGTACCTGCCAGTGGACCCTACCCTCCAGAGCCGACGGGCGGGTATAGATGTGGGCGTGCGCCTGATTTCGCTGTTGCATCCCCTGGGGGCTATCCAGGAGCGGGAGGTGGCGGAGGAGGACTGGGAGGTGGCCTGGAAGGCCCACTTCTCCGCCATCAGGATCGGTGCCCGGCTGGTGGTGAGTCCAAGCTGGCAGGAGTACGCCCCAGCACCCGGGGAGGTGGTGGTGACCCTGGACCCGGGCATGGCCTTCGGCACCGGCCACCATCCTACGACTCGCATGTGTCTGGAGGAGCTGGAGCGGCGGGTGGAGCCCGGGGCGCAGGTGCTGGACCTGGGTACGGGCTCGGGCATCCTCGCCATCGCCGCAGCCAAGCTGAGGGCGGCGCAGGTCCTGGCGCTGGACCTGGACCTGACGGCAGTCCGCGTGGCTCGGGCCAACGTTGCTGTCAATGGTGTCGGGGGGCGAGTGAAGGTAGCGCCTGGGTCCCTGCCCCATCCCAGGATCCCGCCATCCTCGTTCGACCTCATCGTGGCCAACATCACGACCCAGGTCCTGGTGGAGAAGGCACCGGCCCTGGCCCAGGCGTCGAAGCCCTCGGGAATCCTTATCGCTTCAGGTGTTCTGCGGGCATCCCGCGAGGAGATGAAGAGGGCATTGCAGCAGGTGGGGCTGAGGGTGGAGGGGCTCCGGCACGAGGGCGATTGGATGGCCCTGGCGGCCCGGCGCGAGGCCTAGGTGTTGCATCGGTTTTTCGTTCCGGCCTCCTGGATACAGGGGGACCAGGTAACCCTGGAAGGTCCTGCCGCGCACCAGATCAGCCGTGTCCTCCGCCTTGGGCGGGGAGACCGCGTCGTCGTGCTGGACGACTCGGGATGGGAGTACGTGGCGGAGCTTCGCTCGGTCCAGCCCGCGCAGGTAGCCGGCATTCTCGTGGAGCGGTGCCGGAGTGCGGCGGAGCCCCGGCTGCACGTGCGCCTCTACCAGGGGCTGCTCAAGGGGGAGAAGATGGACTGGGTCCTCCAGAAAGGCACCGAGGTGGGCGTCTCCGGGTTCGTCCCGCTGGTCACGGAGCGCACGGTACCCCGCCTGGAGGCGGACGCGGCCGGGCACCGCCTGGCCCGGTGGCGGGCCATCGTTCGAGAGGCGGCTGAGCAGTCGCGTCGGGGCAAACTCCCTCTCCTGGAAGCCCCCATCCCGTTTGCTGACGCGTGTGCCCAGAAAGCAGGGCCGGCGTACCTGCTATGGGAGGAGGAAGAGGTGGTGGGGTTGCGCCAGGCGCTGACTTCCCTGGATGCAGGCAGCCCGGCAGGGTCTGGCTCCGTGAGCCTCTTTGTGGGCCCAGAAGGGGGCTTTACCCGCGAGGAGGCCGTCCTGGCCAGCAGGCACGGCGTGCAGCCGGTGAGCCTGGGCCGTCGGGTGCTGCGCGCCGAGACCGCCGGCGTGATAGCGGCCGCGCTGGTGCTCTATCACTTCCAGGAGCTGGGCGACCCTCCGGGCCCGTAGGCAGGGTCTTTTGATTATCGGCGCAGGGGAATAGGTAGGGAGACACCTTGAAGGCCGGGGCTGCGGTCCCTTTCCCCGTCTACCGGGGAAGGCTAGGATGGGGGGTCTGCCCCTGCGCTTAGCACCTCGGCGACTGCTTCCATCACGGCGGCCATCTCGTTCATTACCTGGTTGTCCCAGAACCGCAGCACCCTGAATCCACAGGATGCAAGCCAGGCATCCCGCTGGGCATCAAGAGATGCCCGTTGCCTATGCTGACCGCCATCTCTTTCCATGACCAGGTGTCGTTCCAGGCACACGAAGTCGACATGCCCCCATCCTAACCTTCCCCCACTCGTGGGGGAAGGGACTACAGTCTCAAGACAACCGAAAGACCCTGACCCGTAGGTTCCCACGCTGGCAAGGGCGGCAAGGCGGTGATACACTCGCCGCAACCGCCTCGGTCGCACCAGGAAGAAGTGAAGCTCACCGTTCTGGGCTCTTCCGCCGCCTCCCCAGCCCCAGGGAAAGCCTGTTCAGGATATCTGGTGGAGCAAGGGGAGGTGCGCCTGCTGCTAGACTGCGGCACCGGGGTGCTCAGCAACCTTCAGCAGGCCTTACCGCTTCCTCAGGTCACCGACATCGTTATCTCCCACATGCACTTCGACCACTTCGTGGACCTCATCCCCCTGGGCTACTGGAGGACCTACGGCCCTCGGGACCTCGTGGGGGACCCTCCTCGCCTTCATCTTCCTCCGGGCGGGAGGAAGGTCCTGGTAGGGACGGTCTCGCACGTAGGGGTGGCTTCGAGCTTCTTCGAGCGGGCCTTTCTGGTAGATGAATACTCCCCAAAGGACGCGCTCTCCCTGGGGGCCCTCCGCCTGACCTTCGCCCAGGTGCCCCACTACGTGCCGAGCTTCGCGGTGGCGGTGGCCCAGGGCGGCGAGAAAAGGCTGGTCTACTCGGCAGATGGAGGGCCTTCCCAGGCCCTGGAGCGGCTGGCCGTCGGTGCCGCCTCTCTCCTGTGCGAGGCGGCGCTGGATGTGCCTGAGACGTCGGCCAATCCTGGTCACATGACCGCCGCGCAGGCCGCCCAGGTGGCCAGGGCTGCATCGGTGGGCAGGCTCATCCTCACCCACTTCTGGCCCTGGCAGGACCGCGGGCGGGCGCTGGCGGAGGCCAGAGCGGTCTTTGGGGAGAGGGTAGCCATCGCCGAAGAAGGGGCCTCGTACCCGCTGTGAGGTAACGACGGATGGCGCTTGTCTTGGCTGAAGAGGTGCACGCCATCGAGGGGCTGATCTCCGGCATTGGCCTCTCCGTGGTGGCGGCGGCCGCCCTTGCCTTCGTGGCCAAAGCCGTGAAGCAGCCGGTTGTGCTGGCCTACATAGTTGCCGGCGCTGTGATTGGTCCCGGCATTGGCTTTGGACTCGTCAAAGACGCCCAGAGCATCGAGATCATCTCGGAGTTCGGCCTCATTCTCATGCTCTTCATGATTGGCCTGGAGATCGACCTGAAGCAGTTGGCCCGGGCGGGGCAGAAGGTCCTCGTCACCGGCTTCTCCCAGTTTCTCCTGTGTGCCGCTCTGGGCTTCCTCTTCTTCACCTGGCTGGGGTACAGGATGGGAGAAGGGAGGTGGGACCTGGCGTACTTCGCCGTGGCCACCGCCATGAGCAGCACCATGATCGTGGTGAAGCTGCTCTACGACAAGCAGGAGCTGGACACCCTGGCCGGAAGGATCACCGTGGGGGTCCTGGTGTTCCAGGACCTCTGGGCCATCATCGTCCTGGCCGTGCAGCCCAACCTTGAGAACCCCCAACTGACAGGACTTGCCCTTTCCGTCCTGAAAGGGGTGGCGCTGGTTGCGGGCAGCCTGCTGGCCTCGCGCTACGTGCTTCCCTTCCTCTTCCGCTTTATCGCCAAGCTGTCGGACCTGATGCTGGTGGCCTCTCTGGCCTGGTGCTTTCTCATAGCGGGACTCGCGGCGGAGGCGGGCCTCTCCCGCGCCATGGGGGCCCTCATCGCCGGCATCTCCATCTCCACCTTCCCGTACAACCGGGAGGTGAATGCCAAAGTCGTTAGCCTGAGGGACTTCTTCATCACCCTGTTCTTCGTGGCGCTGGGGATGAAGATCCCGCAGCCCTCTGCGAGGCTCCTGGGCCTGGCCGCCTGGACTTCCGCTTTCGTGGTGGTGAGCCGCTTCCTCACCGTGTTCCCCGTCCTTTACGTGCTGCGCAGCGGCAACCGGGTCAGCCTTCTCCCGAGCCTCAACCTGGCCCAGATCAGCGAGTTTTCCCTGGTCATCGCCTCCCTGGGGCTCACGCTCAAGCACGTTGACGGCGAGGTGGTGGGGGTGCTGGTCTTCACCCTCGCCATCACGGCCACCGTCTCCACCTACATGATCCTGTACAGCCATCAGATCTACCTGGCGCTCAACCGAGGCCTGCGCCGGGTGGGGGTGCGGGACATTGACCAGCAGGAGGAGCGCAAGGAGAGCATCGAAGGAGAGGGAAGGATCGTCATCCTGGGGTTCTTCCGCGTGGCCAGCTCCCTGGTGGACGAGCTCCAGAGGCGGGACCCGAAGCTCCTCAAGGAGCTGCTGGTGGTGGACTTCAACCCGGAGGTGCACCAGGAGCTAAAGAAGCGGGGCATCCGATGCGTGTACGGGGATATCGCCAACATGACGACCCTGGAGGAAGCGGGCGTGGAGCACGCCAAGGTGGTGCTCTCCACTATCCCCGATGCCCTCTTGAAGGGCATCAGCAACCGGGCGTTGATCCGTCCCATGAGGCGGCTCTGCCCGGAGGCCAGGATCATCGTGACGGCGGAGACCATCCCGGGCGCCCTGGCGATGTACCAGGAGGGCGCCGACTACGTGTTCCTGCCCCGCACGGAGGCGGCCAGCGGGCTGGCGGACCTGCTCCTGCGTCTGGACGACTGGCCACCGGGTGCGTACCGGGAGCGGCACGCGCAGGAGCTCCAGACGAGAAAAGAGGTGCTCCCGTAGCAGGGTGTTGAATCCCGACTGGTCGGGACGACCATCCCCCCTCGCCCCCTTTCCTGGCCAGGAAGGGGGACAGGGCCCGCCCTGCACCCCCATGCACCAGCGTTGCAGCGTACCTGCGACAGGCGACGGTAGCGAGTC
>JACQOS010000005.1 GCA_016202425.1 Chloroflexota bacterium | reverse complement strand
GGGGCTTCGCCCCTCTGGACTCCCCTTTTTCAGCAGCCTGCCAGGGGGGCTTGACAGCCGGAACTCCCCTCCTTATGCTCACCCACAAGAGAGAGTCCCCCGCCCAGCCAGACATTGGGGACGAACTCAGGAGAGGTGCCAGATGTACCATGAGCATTCCCGTAAGGCCTTCGTCCTTGCCGCGGCAGCACTGACACTGCTGCTCTTGGTCAACGCCTGCGGCGCCGCCGAGGCACCCACGCCTACCAAGGCACCGGCAGTGGCCGCCAGCCCAACGCCGGCGGCCACCCCAACCCCTGTCCTGCCCAAGAAGGGCGGCACCCTGCGGTACATCCATCAAAGCAACCCCCTGGCCATGGACGTCCTCCAGACCATCTCCAGCGCCGACACCACCTACATGGCCCCCATCTACGACGGGTTCATCATGGTGGAGCCTGACCGCAGCTTCTCCCCTGCCCAGGCCCGCTCCTGGGACGTCCTGGACGGCGGCAAGACCATCGTGCTACACATCGCCCCCGGTATCAAGTTCCACGACGGCACTCCTTTCAATGCCGCCGCCGTGAAGAGCGACTTCGACTACAAGCTCAACCCAGACAACCAGTTCGAACAGCGGCCCCAGATGACGGTCATCTCCAGCGTGGAGGCCATTGGGGAGTACGACCTAAAACTCAACCTCAAGCAGACCGACGCCCTCGTCATGCCCAACATGGGGGCCAGAGCGGGATGGGTCTTCTCTCCCACCGCCAGGGACGCCGTCGCCAAGGCCGACCGCAAGATGAAGCCCGTGGGCGCTGGCAGTTTCAAGTTCGTGGACATCCTCATTGACAGCCACCTCACCATGGAGCGGTGGCCCAACGGATTCGGCGGTGGCAAGTACCCCTACGTGGACACGCTGAAGTACCTCTTCATCGCCGACCCCGCGGTGCAGCTCGCCACCTACCGCGCTGGCGAAGTCGACGCCTACCAGGCCTACAACGACCAGCTCCCCACCCTGCGGGCCGACAAGACCACGGTCTTGGTGCCCAGGTGGCGGACCGAGTGGGGCTTCCTCATGGTCAACCCCCGCTTCAAGCCCCTGGACGACGTGCGGGTGCGCAAGGCCATGTCCCTGGCCATCGACCGGGAGGCGATTGTGAAGGCCTTCCTGGCCGGGGAGGGCACGGCCCTGTACGGGGTCATCGGCGCCGCCTGGTCGTGGTGCTACGACCCCACCTACAAGAAGTACGGCTTCAACCCGGAGGAGGCCAAGAAACTCCTGACCGAGGCTGGCTACTCCCAGGGATTTAAGGTAAGCCCGACGACCTGGTTCGGAAAGGAAAGCAGGCTCCCCCTCCTGAACCTCCTGGCCGACCAGATGAAGCAGGTGGGCATCACCCTGGACCTGGTGATGATGGAGAGCATCCAGGCCAGCCGGCAGTTCAGCTTCGACAAGACCCTCGCCGCGTACTCCTCCGAGTGGGGCACAGGCGCACCCGACCTCCATACCCACATGGGCGACCTCTTCGACTCCACGAATCCCAGGTACATGTTCGGCCAGGGGTACCTGGACGCGGCCGTGGTCAAGCAACTGGACGAGGCCCTGGCCAAGGGCAGGGGTACCCTGGAGCCCAAGGACCGGTGCGGGTACTACCGGCAGGCCCAGGAGATCATCAACGACTACATGCTCGGTATCTCCCTGTTCACGGGAAGGGTCTCCATGGCCCACCGGGACTACGTGAAGAACTACCAGGAGTTCCCCTCCGGCGGCGGCTCCCAGTGGTTCAAGGTCTGGCTGGACAAGTAGACGGAAGCCGGTAGTGGCGGGCGGCAAGCTGAGAAAGACGGCCTCGGGCGGGCGGGGCCACGGGTCCCACGGCGCCGCTCCGCCGCTGCGGGTCGCTCTGGCAGACGCCCTCCCGCCACGGTGAGCCAGGGGGCGGCGCCTCCTCCGGCGACTTCCCGCGGGGGCCTCCCAACTCCAACGTTGCAGGTGCCTCGATGCAACGCCTGATAGTTAGGCGCCTCGTCTCCGCCGTCCCGACCCTTCTGGTCGTCACGTTCCTCATCTACGCCCTCCTCCTCCTCATCCCTGGGAGGGACCCCGTCAACCTCCTCCTGGGCGAGCGGTCCGACCCCGAGATCATCAAGTACTATCGCAAGGAGCTCCGCCTGGACGACCCCATCCCGGTGCAGTACGTTCGCTGGCTGGGCGGCGTCCTGGTGTTGAACTTCGGACGCTCCTTGCGCACCAACGAGCGCGTCGCCGTGGAGCTTGGCCGACGCTTCATCGTCACCCTGGAACTGGCCGCGGGCAGCCTCCTGGTCGCCCTTGTCATAGCCGTCCCCATCGGCATCTACTCGGCGGCGCGGCCGAACTCGCTGGGCGACAATGTGGGCACCGTGGTTGCCGTGGCCGGGGCTGCCCTTCCCAGCTTCTGGCTAGGGATCATGTTGATCTACATGTTCGCCGTCAATCTGGGCTGGCTCCCCACTCAGGGGTACGTCAAGTTCTTCGAGGACCCGCTGGACAACCTGCGGCACATGCTCTTGCCCGTTATCGTCAACGGCACCGTCTCGGCGGCCAGCGTCGCGCGCCAGACCCGTTCCGCCATGCTGGAGGTGCTCAGGCAGGACTACATCCGTACCGCCCGCTCCAAAGGGCTTGCAGAGCAGCTCGTTCTGCTGCGCCACGCCCTCAGGAACGCCCTCATCCCGGTGGTGACCGTCCTGGGCCTCACCACCGCCACGCTCCTGGGCGGCACCGTCATCACCGAATGGATCTTCCGTCTCCCCGGCCTTGGGCAGTTCGCCGTGCAGTCCGCCCTGGTCCACGATGTCCCCGCCATTCAGGGCACCCTCGTGGTCTTCGGCGCCACCGTCCTCGTCGTCAACCTGGTCGTGGACATCCTTTACGGCTTCCTGGACCCGCGAATCCGGTACACGTAGGGATTCGGCATGAGGACCGCAGCCCGGGCCCAGCCCCTCGCCTTCCCTCGGCGGCTCGCCCTCGAGTGGTTTGGCAGGGGGTCTCTTCTACGCCGGGTGACAGCCCGAAAGGTCAACATCGTCGCCCTGGCCGTAGTCCTGACGGTCATCGCCACCGCCATCCTGGCCCCCCTTATCGCCGTCCATGACCCCATCAAGACCCGGCCCTTTGAGATCCACCAGGGGCCCTCGGCAAAGTACTGGCTGGGCACCGACGACATCGGCCGCGACACCTTCAGCCGACTGGTGTACGGCGCCAGGATCTCGGTCCAGGTGGGGTTCATCGCCGTCGGTATCGCCATGGGCCTGGGGACTCCTCTGGGGCTGCTGGCAGGGTTCCAGGGCGGCTTTACCGATGAGGTCATCATGCGCGTCATGGACGGCATCTTCGTCCTGCCTACCCTCATCCTCGCTCTGGCCATCGCCGCCATCATGGGGGCCAGCCTCGAAAGTGTTATGGTCGCCATCGGCTTCACCAACATGCCCCGCTACGCCAGGCTCATGCGCGGCGAGGTCCTGGCGGTCCGGGAGTACGACTACGTGCTGGCGGCCCGAGGTATCGGGGCGCCAAGCCTGCGCATCGCCCTCGTCCACATCTTGCCGAACTCCATGGCCCCCATCATCGTCCAGGGTGCCCTCTCCGTGGGCTTCGCCATCTTCACCGAAGCCACCCTCAGCTTCCTGGGAGTTGGCATCAAACCGCCAACCCCTAGCTGGGGCTCCATGCTTCAGGGCGGGTACCGCTACATGGACATCAACCTCATCGAGTCCTTTGCTCCAGGCATGGCCATCTTCCTCACCGTCCTGGCCGTGAACCTCCTGGGGGACGGCCTTCGGGAAGCCCTGGACCCCCGCCTGCGGGGCGCCTAACAGGTTGGTGAAAAAGGAGGAGTCCAGAGTCCCGAGAGTCGGGACGGAGCCTGCCCTGAGCGAAGTCGAAGGGACGGGGGTCTGGGGGTGTCCCCCACTGGGCACTGCCCAGACCCACGACT
>JACQOS010000025.1 GCA_016202425.1 Chloroflexota bacterium | reverse complement strand
GCCATCCCGACCCGTCGGGATGGACTCCCCCAGAAGGAGTTTTGAGACAGGTTCATTATCTCATTCCTGGGTTCTGACGATCACGAGAACAGCCCCAGGGCGCCTCTCTTGGAGCATTGATCCGGACCAAGCCAACTCCAATTGGTGGGTCGTGGTGCGTTCGAACAACTGCGTTGGAGTTAGCTTGGACTGGCCCCGGAGCAGCTGTTGGGCCACGAGGTCCCATAGGGTCCGCTCGGCCTTTCAGCGCGGCAGGACCGAGGGTCCCGGCGGGTAAGGCGCGTCGGGGAGCCAGCGCCCCGTGAACTTGGGCTCCCGCTTCTCCCGGAACGCCCGCCGGGCTTCCTCCCGGTCTTCGGTGCCGGTGGTGAAGCTCTGGACGTACAGCTCCCAGTCCACGTGGGTGGCCAGGTCGAGGGACCGGGCCCGGTTCACCGCCCGCTTGGTCAGCTCCACGGCGATAGACGGCCCCTGGGCGATACGCCGGGCCACGTCCATGGTGTGCTCCATGAGCTTGTCGGCGGGGACCACCTTGTTCACGATGCCAAGGCGCAAGGCCTCCTCGGCACGGATGTCCTCGTTCAGCCAGAAGTACCACAGGGCGTTGGCCCGGCCCATCGCCTCGTGGAAGAGCCAGGTCGCGCCCACGTCGGGGACCACTGCCACGCGCAGATAGGCGGGAACAAAGCGGACGTCGTCGCTGGCGATGCGGACGTCGCACGCCAGGGCCAGGGCCATGCCGCCGCCGGCGCACACCCCGTTCACGGCGGCGATAATGGGCTTGTTCATGGCGCGCATCTGGTTCACCCAGCCAAAGCGCGACTGGAGCCGCTGCCAGCGCGCGGGCGAAGGCTTCTCGGGGGAGGCCGTAGGGCCAACGTCGGCCCCCGCGCTGAAGGCCCGGCCAGCCCCGGTGAATACCAGCACCTTGGCATCGTCGTCCCACTCCACCTCGTCCAGCACCCGCTTGATCCCCGTGCGGATGCTGGGCGTGAAGGCGTTGAGCTTATGAGGCGCGTTCAGGGTCGCCACCACCACCCCGTCCTTTTTCTCCACCAGCATGTCCTGGTACCCCTCGTAGGGGGTCAGACCTTCCCACGGCCTCCCCATGAGGCACCTCCCATGGCCAACACCTGGAACTCCGGCAACCGGCGGTGGCTCGACCGGCTCACCGCGCGGGATGCCCCTCCCGCTCACCCTGAGCCTGTCGAAGGGCGAGCAAGGCCCAGAGAGCTAGCGCCCCTTGAACTGGGCAGGGCGCTTCTCCTGGAATGACCGGATGCCCTCCTGGTAGTCTTCCGACTCGTGGGCGATGGCCTGGTACTTCTCCTCCAGGTCCAGGCTCTCCTCCAGGCGGGTGTTCAGCCCTCGCCACATGGCCCGCTTGGTGAGTTCGATGGCCACGGAAGGCCCCCTGGCCAGGCGCCCCGCCAGCTCCAGCGTGGCCTCCATCAACTGGTCGTGAGGGACAACCCGGTCCACGAGGCCCAGGCGCAGCGCCTCCTCTGCCTTCACCTCGTCGCTCAACCAGGCCAGGAGCAGGGCTTTGGACAGCCCCATCACCCGGGGCAGCAACCACGTCACCCCCACGTCCGGCACCAGCGCCCGCCGGGAGAACACGGTGATAAACCGGGCCTGTTCGGAGGCGATGCGGACGTCGCAGGCCAGCGCCAGGGAGAGGCCGCCACCAGCGCATACGCCGTTGATGGCGCCGATGACGGGCTTGCTCAAGGTAGGGAAAGCCCGGATCCACTCGAAGCTGTTCTCCACCATCTGGTACCGGGTCTTCTGGACCTGAGGCCTTGGGCCTCCAACGTCGGCGCCGGAGCAGAAGCCTCGCCCCGCCCCGGTGATCACCAGCACCTTGGCCTCGTCGTCCAGTTGCACCTCCACCGGCAGCCGCCTCAGCCCCAGCCGGATGGCCGGCGTCAGAGCGTTCAGCTTGTGAGGCGCGTCGAGAGTAGCGATAACCACACCGTCCCGCTTCTCTACCAGCATCTCCTCGTAGCCCTGGTACGGGACCATGCCCTCGAACGGTCCGGACATCCTCGCCCCTCCTCTGCCTTCAGCGTTCCCCCGTCGCCGTCGCGGCGACGCGGTGCGGTGCCCACTCTAGGGGCTATTCGGGAAACCCTCACCCCCTGTACCCCCTCTCCCTTGCCAAGGGAGAGGGGGAAGAGAAAGATATCTGGGGGACACCCCCAGACCCCCGTCCCTTCGACTTCGCTCAGGGCAGGCTCCGTCCCGACTCTCGGGACTCTGGACTCCTCCTTTTTCACCAACCCGCTAGGGTGGCCCAGCCAGAGGTGTCAAGCGGCGGGCCGCCTGTCGGCCCCGTCCCGTCAACGACCCGCGACGCCGCACACGGCCATGGCCGTGAGGGCGTACACCTTCGACACCGCCACCAGATCGGCGATCTTCATGGCCCGGTCCTGGGCGTCCGTGTAGGGCTCCTTCAGCCGGGGTGGCCCGTAGCAGATGGAGGGGATGCCCACCTCGTTGAAGGCGTTGTGGTCCCGCCACATGCTCAGGGTGTGAGGAGGAGGCTCGGCGGGCTCCGACCCCAGCACGTATCGGTGCGCCTCCGTTACCGCTTGAATCAGGGGCTCCGCGTTCTGAGCGATGTATCCACGGTTCCACTGGTACAGGGAGACCTCACACTCCAGGCCCAGGGACCGGGTGAGGTCCCTGATCTCCCGCTGGATGAGCCGCGGGTCCTTCCCAGGGGCGATGCGCACATCCAGATGGATGGAGCATTGGTTGCCGCCCCCGCCGACCCTGCCGCCTCCCCTCACGGACCGGACCTGGGCCTTGGGGACAATGGTGCCACCGTAGAAGCGGACCTTCTCCCGCTCCTGGTACTGTTTCGCCCACTCTTCCAGGGCCAGAAGCACATGCCCTGCCCTCTCAAAGCTGTTGGGGTTCTCATGCCAGGCCTTGCCCCGCTCCAGCCTGGCGGTATTCACCACCCTTCCGGGGACGGTGACCTTCAGCTCCGCGGCGCCGCACTCCGCCGCCACGATGGTGAACTCGGAGGTCTCGCCGACGAGGGCGTAGTCGGGCACGATGCCCCGGTCGATGAGCCACCGCGTGCCCATGCCCTCCCCCGGGTATTGGATGCCCTGGTGCTCGTCCACGGAGGGGCCGCCCGTCTCAAAGGCGACGGCGCAGACAGTGAGGTCCCCTTTGAGCTGGATGCCCGCCTTCTTGAGGGTACGGGCCGCCATCATGAAAGCCGCCACCTGGGCCTTGCAGTTGATGATCCCGTGCCCGTAGATCATGTCGCCTTCCACCCACCCCGTCTCCATGCGCTTGCCCATCTCCCCGGGCCCCACGGGCCCCGGGGCGCCCGTATCCAGGTGGGCGTCGACGGCCAGGCTCTTACCGTCGGCGACGCCACGGACCACCCCAATGGCGTTGGCGCTGGTCTCCGTGATGGGCTGCACGTAGGCATCTATACCGTTGCTCTTCATCCACTCCACCGCCGCCTCGGCGATGTGCCTTTCGTGCCCAGCGGGGCTGGCGATGCCCCCCAGGTACAGGGCCAGGTCCACCAGGTCCTGCCTGTCTCGCTCGATGACGTCCGCCACCCTTTCCCGAAGGGGGTCAAGCTTGCCTCGCGCTCTCATGGCTCCTCAGCTCCTTCTCGTCCTCCGGCGCAAAGCTCCGGCGTATTGACTCTTCTCGGTACCACTCCTGCCCACCTCGTGAGAGGCCCGGGCCAAACCGCCGCCCGGGCCTTCGCAGACCGCCGCTTCTCCAGGACCTGCCGTCAGCGCAGCGCCGCGGCGGGCGCCATTTCCTGGGCGCGCCTCGGCCCGGGGAACAGGTCGGCCGGCAGGCTGGCCACGTACTCTTCCACCCGGGCCAGCGGGACAACGTCGGCGTACTTCATGTGCATGTCGAACAGGTTGATGGCATGCGACGCCTGGCCGCGGTCGAACGTGCACTCCTCGATCACCGCCACCTTGAACCCGTACGAGTTGGCGTCCACGACACTGGCGCGCACGCACCCGCTGGTGCTCGTCCCGCAGACGAGCAGACCGTCCACCTGGAGCTCCGTGAGATAGGTGGCCAGGGGCGTGCCGAAGAAGGCGCTGGGCGCGTGCTTGTACACCACCACCTCTCCCTCGGCGGGGGCGATCTCCTCCACGATCTGCCCACTCCTCCTCTGGAACTCGGGGGACTCGCGCCGGGCCTGCTTCCCCGTTCCCTCGGGGCGCATCCTCCTGCGCGTCTCGTTGCTGGTGGTGTAGAAGACGGGAAGGCCCTTGCCCCGCACTACCTGGAGCAGCCGCTGGATGTGAGCGACACCCTCCCACCCTTCCAGGCCACAGCTATACGGGTACTTCTCGATGGACTTCAGGATGGGCTCCGGCGTGGCGCCGACCCACCCGTAGTTCACATCGATGATCAGCGCCGCGGGCCTCTGCCCGAACCCCTGTCTCCGCCCGTGGCCCGACCTCTCATACACCTGCCGGTCCCGCTCTGTGATGAACTGGTCCCAGATAGCCATCTAACCCCCTCTCCGCTCATGCGCGTGAGCCTGTCAGCCTCCTGGCGGGAAGTCTCACTTGTCCAGCCAGACGTCGGCCTGGGTCATGTAGTCCCGGGCGTCGGTGATCCCCATGCGGATGTTCTTCAGATAGGAGCGGGTGGCGAAGGGCGAGACGTTGGTGGCCAGGGAGATGTTGTACACCTTCTCCTGGATGATGTACCGTTCCAGCTCCTGGGCGATCTTGGCCCGCTCCTGGACGGTCCTGGCCTTGGCCAGGCGTCCGAAGAAGGCGTCCACCGCCAGGTCGTTGTGGTAGAAGTTGGCGCAGGCGCCCGTCTGGGCGCTCACGACGTTCTGCTTCACGGTCTCGGGGAAGGCGGCGTTGACGCTGGCGCCCTGGGCTATGAAATCGTAATCGCCCTTGCACCGGCGCTCGTTCCAGGTGGCCTGGTCGATGACCTTGATGGCGGCCTCGACGTTCAGGTGCTTCCTCAGTTCGCCTGCTGCCCACTCGCAATCCTGAAGCCAGTTGTTGAGGCACACCAGCTCGGTCTTGAAGCCGTTGGGGAAGCCAGCCTCGGCGAGCAACCTCTTGGCCTCCGCCCGGTCCTTCTCTCTGGTCGCGGGGTTGTAGCCGGGCCATGTCATGTAGTCCGGGTTTACCCAGGGTGAGCCAGAGAAAAAGATGGGCAGCGCCTTCGCCAGGTCGGGGTACGTGATCCTGGCGAACTCGTCACGGTCGAAGGCCAGGGAGAGCGCCCTGCGGACCTTGACGTCGGAGAAAACGCTGGGCCTGGTCATGTTGAACCCGAAGTTTCGGCCCCCCGTGATCAGGGGCCAGAAGGCCGCCCCGTCGCCGAACTGCTTCTTGGCCGTATCCACCTGCTGGGGGAGCCAGAAAATGAGGTTCCCCCGCCCCGTTCCATCCAGCCGCCCGACCCGGAAACTGGCCACCTGGGTCTCCCGCACCAAGTTCAGGGGGAAGTCGATGCCGTCCATGAAGGGGAGCTGGCGTCCCTTGGCGTCCTTCTCCCAGTACTTGTCGAACCGGCGGACGGATACGTTGCTCCCCTTGTTGTACTGGAGGAGCTTGAAGGGACCGGTGCCCACCAGCTTGACATCCAGCGGGGCCACGTTGGCGTTGCCCTTCTTGATCTCCGGCTCCATCAGATGGCGCGGGTGGGCGAGGACATTGGTGGGATGGCCCAGCTCCAGCAGGTACTGGGGCGCCTCCGTCTTCAGGGTGATGCGTACTTTGTTGCCGTCCACGACCTCGGCGCTCTTGAAATCTCCGAAGCTGGTGACGGTGTTGCTAGGCCGCCGCCCCTCCACGCCCTTGACGGAGAGGTCGATCCACCATTTCGCGTCGTCGGCGGTGAAGGGCCTGCCGTCATGCCACAGGACGCCGTCCCGGATCTTGAAGGTCCAGACGGTGAATTCGGAGTTGACATCCCAGCTCTCCGCGAGGCCGGGGCACCGCGCGTAGGGGTCATCGGGACAGGTCCGAACCAGGTTGCCGGTGCCGAAGATGGGCTGGCCCGCCTGGTGGATGTCGTAGTTGGTGTCCCTCATGTAATCCCAGCCGGCCGTGGGGTCGGCGCGCCCGGCGATGACAGCGATGCCGCCGTACTTGGGCTCCTTCTCCGTCGGTGTCGGGGTAACAAAGCGCACGGCCGTGGGCGCGGCGGTGGGCACCGCGACCGTCGGTGCAGCCGTCGGGCCGGCTGGCACGGCAGCCGCAGTGGCCGTAGGAGCGGGCGGAGCCTTAGTGGGCACGGCTGTCGGCTGCTCCGCCGGCCCGCACGCCTGGAGCACCAGAGCGAGCACGGCAACGAGCGTTCCCAGCATCAAGATTCTGGTCCTGCCTCGGCTCAACATGTTCCCCTCCCTCTCTATCTCCGCCGAACGGTCAACCACGTATCCCCTCAGGAAATCTTGCACATCCTACCAGTCCGGTCAACGGACTGCAAGAAGGGTCGGCCAACGAATCGTGACTATTTTACCGGGCGAAACGTCGCTTCCTGACCGTTGGACCTCCTTGCAGGCGATGCGGGCCCGGGGCGCGCTCGCTAGCGTCCGCGGAGCCGGGGGTCCAGGGTGTCGCGCAGGGCGTCGCCAAAAAGGTTGAAGCCAAAGACGCCCACGGTGAGCGCCAGCCCTGGGAAAATGGTGAGCCAGGGAGCCGCCTCCTGATAGCCTCGAGCGCCTGCCTGGAGCATCTGTCCCCACGAGGGGAAGGGCGGCGGCACTCCAAGGCCGAGGAAGCTGAGGGCTGCCTCGGTGACGATGGCGTTCCCCAAAAGCCCGGCGGCTACCACGATGACGGGGGTCAGGCTGTTGATGGTCACGTGCCGGAAGATGATGCGCGCCGCTCTTGCCCCAACGGCCCGGGCCGCCAGCACGTAGTCCTCCTGGATCACGGAGAGGGCCTGGGCTCGGGCGATGCGTGTCACTCTGGGGATATAGGCAATGGCAATGGCGATGGTGACGTTGTTGAGGGAAGCCCCCAAGGCCACCACCAGCGCCAGGGCCAGCACCAGCCCCGGGATGCCCTGGAGAGCGTCGATGACGCGCTGGATTCCCAGGTCCAGCCATCCCCCGAAGTAGGCGGAGGCCACCCCGACGGTGGTCCCTATGGCCGTGCTGATCAGGACCGCCATGAGCCCTACATATAAGGATACGCGAGACCCGTGGATGACGCGGCTGTATACGTCCCGCCCCAGCACGTCCGAGCCGAACCAGAACTCCCGGCCGGGCGCCGTAAGTTGCTTGGGCGTATCCTGATAGAGCGGGTCATAGTTCTCCAAGGCGTCTGCAAAGATGGCCGTGAAGGCCATGAGGATGAGCAGGACGGCCCCCAGGGCCCCCAGGGGCTTCTTGCGGCAGAAGACCCAGACCCGCCACGTCCATCCCCTCTTGGCCCGGAGCCCAACACCCGCTCGGACTACGCCAATCTTAGCCACGATGCTCCGCTACTTGTATTGGATCCGCGGGTCGATGAAGGCATAGGTCAGATCCACGATCAAGTTGGTGGTGAGGGTGATGAACACCAGGGTCATGGCCAGGCTCTGGATCACCGGCCAGTCCCGGTAGTTTGCCCCCTGCACAATGCCCTGCCCGACACCAGGCACGCCGAAGATGCTCTCCAGGATCACGCTCCCTCCCAGGGTCGCATCCAGATGGGTCCCTAGTAGGGTGATCACGGGAATCAGGGCGTTCCGCATCACGTGACGGGTGATCACGGTCCGGGTGGCCAGGCCCTTGCTGTGCGCCGTGCGGACGTAGTCCTGGCGGAGAACCTCCAGAACCTGGGCCCGGGTCACCCGGACCAGGTAGGAGCTGAATCCCCAGGCGAGCACCAACGCGGGCCAGATCATGATCTGAAAGTTTGTGGAGGGCGAGTTCCAGAAGTTGCGGTACATGACGGGCGGACCCCAGGAGAAGATCAGAACCAGACCCAGGATCACCAGCAGCGCCACCCAGAAGTTGGGCATGGCCAATCCCAAAATGGTCATGCTGCGAATAACATAGTCCGGCCAACGGTCCTGCTTCAGGGCCGCGATCACCCCCAGGGGAAGGGAGACCAAGAGGGTAATGGCTATGGTCAGGACGGCCAATTGGATGGTCACGGGGAACCGGCGGCCGATGTTTGCCCGGATGGGCTCTCGATCGACGAGGGACCTCCCCCCGAAGTCCCCCTTGAGCATGCCCCAGGCCCATTCCCCATACTGGGTGGGCAGAGGATTGTTGAGGCCCAGTTGAGCCCGGATGTTTTCCACGTCCCTCATGTTGACGTTGTCGGTGCCCAGGATGGCCAGGGCCACATCGCCTGGGAGGATGTGCATGATGGTGAACACCAGCAGCGAGGCCAGGAAAAGCGTGGGGACGAAGAGCACCAAACGCCGCATGACGTACCGATGCATGGTCCCCTCTCCGTTCAGACGAGCCTCGCGGCCCGGGCACCTGGACTGCCCGCTACATCAGCTCCACCCGAGGCGCCTCCACCGACTCCTCGTACTCCCTGGTCATGCGCTCGCGCTTCACCGGCGTCCCGTTGCGCTCGCACTCCCTGGCGAACTGCTCCATAACCCAGGGGTCCTCGTCCCGGTACTCGATCTGGTCGCCCGGCTCCCTGGGCTGCCCCCGCAGCCGCCCGGCCAGGGGCCTGCCCACCAGGTGCGAAGGGAAGGTCAGCGCCAGATAGCGAGCAGGCCCAGCATGGGGATTGAAGTGCTGGTGGTACCAGTAGTTGGGTGGCACGTACACCGTTCCCGCCTGCCAGTCGATCCTGTACCGCTCCTTCCGGTCCGCCCAGGTGAGCGAATAGCCCCGGCCCGAGAGCAGCAGGACGTGAGGCCCGGGACCATGCCTGTGCCCTTTCTTGTAGGTCCCCGGCTCGAACTCGGAGATATGCGCCGTCAGAAAGGAGCTCCCGAAGCTGAAATGCATGTTGGTCCCGCCGGCACCCCTCTCCTGGTACATGTCGGTCTCGTGCGTCCGGACATCGGCGATAAAGTTGGCCTTCCACATGGTCTGCCCAAAGTGCTCGCCGTGGCTGCTGAAGTAGTCCTCCTGGCCATCGTAGACCTCCGGGAACACCGCGGGGTTGTCGAAGAGGAAGTCGTGACGGGGGTACATATTGATGGCCAGGGGTGCATTGGTCATGACCGCCAGCCGGGCGGGCTGGGCCCCGGAGCCGTTGAAGTGCTCGTACCAAGCGTTCAAGGGAATGGCGAAGAGGCTCCCTTGGTGCCACTCGAAGGTCTGCTTTTTGGCCTGGGCCGTCCACACCGACGTGGCGCCCCGCCCCCTCAGCACAAAGACCATGGCGTGGATCATGTGGTGGAGCGGCCTGAGCTGGCCCCCGGGCGGGATCTCCATGACCCACAGGTCGGACGTCTCGCCCGTGGCGGGCAGGCTCACCACGTTCATCAGCACGCCCGAATCGCCCCAGGGCCCAACGGGCAGCTCGTTCAGGTCGTGCACGCTCATCCCCCGGGTAACCGGGACCCCCTGCCGGGCCAGCCACTCCTGGTACGCCGTGTCCTGCTTCCTATGGAAGCCTGTGTAGTCGCGGATAGCTGGGATGACCGCCTGTTTCGTCTTCGTCCTCATGCGGTGGCTCCTGCCTCGTAGTGATGGTGCAGTATATAGCCTGCCCGCTTCAAGGTGTCAATTGACGCGCCGTTCGTGGGCGCTACTCTCACGAACAAGCCCATCGGCGCCAAGTCTACGACGGAATCCCAGTACCTGCCCGCATACGCATGCCCGCTTCCGCCGCAACCCCCTGCCTCCGCTCAGGCGCGCGGCCACCCTCACGATACGCTGCGGCGAGCAGGATCAGGCCAGGGCTCGCGCCTCAGGAGGGTCCCGTCTACAGCAGACCGTCCTTCCGCATGGCCGTCAGCGCCTCCTCGAACGCGCCGATGGTAAAGTCGATGTCCTTCTCCTGGTGGGCCGCCGAGACGATGCACGTGCGCCCGCCCATGGTATCGACGCCGGCGTTCAGTAAGCTGCGCTTCATCGCGGCGACGCGCCGCGGCGGCATCGCCTCGCTGATCTGCCGGTGGCTCAAGGGGCAGACCTCCCCCGTGCAGTCGTGGGGGACGCCCAGGGTGAAGTGCACCATCGAAGCGACGCCGTTGGCGCACCCGGGCACCTCATGGTTCGCCATCACCCGGCTGACCCCTTCCTTCAGACGCCGCGCCATGGCCTCGGCGTGGGCATTGGCGTTGGTCGTGGCCACCAGGTCCAAGGCCACCGTCCCCGCCGCCGCCGACAGCGGATTGGCGTTGAACGTGCCCGGATGGGAGATGCGGCCAGCGCTGTCCCATTGAGGATCGCCCCGGTGCTGGATCATGTCCAGCACCTCTGCCTTCCCCACCACTGCTCCCCCGGGCAGGCCACCTCCCAGGATCTTGGCCAGGGTGGTCAGGTCCGGCGCCACCCCGTACCGGCCCTGGGCCCCACCCGGGGAAGTCCGGAACCCTGTCACCACCTCGTCGAAAATCAGCACCACCCCCCGGGACCGGGTAGCCTCCCGCAGCTCCTGGAGGAAGGGAGGGTACACCGGCCAGATGCCCATGTGCGCCCCCGTGGGCTCCAGAATCACCGCTGCGATGTCCTGGTCCTGGTCCAGCTTGTGCTCCAGGGCAGAGATGTCGTTGGGCGGCAGCACCTCCATGGTGCCCACCGTGGCCGGAGGCACACCCGCAGGCACCCGGCCTGGCGTTGCCAGCACGTAGTCGTGCCAGCCATGGAAGTGGTCCGAAAACTTCACCACCTTCGTCTTGCCCGTGTACGCCCTCGCCAGGCGCAGCGCCATCAGCGTCGCCTCGGTGCCCGAGCTGGTGAACCGGACCTTCTCCGCCGAGGGGATGAGCCGGCGCACCGCCTGAGCCCACCGCACCTCAAGCTCCGTGGATGCCCCCAGGTGCGTCCCTCGCGCCACCTGGTCGGTCACCGCCTTCACGATGGCGGGGTGGCCGTGGCCAAAGAGCAACGCCCCGTGGCCCATGACGCAGTCCACGTACTCCCTCCCGTCCACGTCCCATTTCCTCGGCCCCTGGCCATGGCTGGCGTAGACAGGAAACGGCGTCACCCAGCGGGTGTCGTGGGTCACGCCGTCAGGGAACAGGAGGAGGGCCTCCTGGTAGAGCCGGAACGACTTGGGGTGGAGCTCCCGGTATCGCTCTTCTATGCTCCCCATCGGCTCGCCTCCTGCGCCGCTCTCTGAGACGAGAGCGGCAGCGCGCTGGCGCCATTGTAGCCCAGCACTCCTCCCCTGCCTAGCCGCAGGAAGGCCCCTCGCGGGGATTAAGGGAATGCACGGCCAGGGGAGTGCAGTCCTTCCGCGGGCGGAAGGATGGACCCAGGCCCGCCCTGCCTGCCCTGAGCCAAGCCGAAGGGACGAGGGTCTGGGGGAGTCCCCCACTGGGCACTGCCCAGACCCACGACTCGCTACCGTCGCCTGTCGCAGGTACGCTGCAACGCT